>JBLHLE010000203.1:0-8894 GCA_047620805.1 Pirellulaceae bacterium | reverse complement strand
GATGTACAGTGGGACAGTCTTTCCGTTGTTCCCGGAGAACGCATCCGTCTGAATATTCATTTCGTGCCGAAGGTCGCCGGGAAACTCAACGCGATCACGGCAGTACTCAAAGGTGTAGAGTCCGTGGAGTCTGGGAGCGGCACGAGACGAACAACACATACCCACGTACTCGAAGAGCGGAAGGTTACGCTTTACCAAGAAGGCGGCTTAACCATTGGGGAGCCAATTGACATTGCTTGCGAGCTTCCGATTCCGCAGACTGACGCGTACACGTTTTTCGCGGCCGACAATAAGATCATCTGGACGGTTACGATTCGGATCGATATTCCGCTGTGGCCCGACTGGGTTGTCGCCCAAGTTATTCGCGTGCGTCCGTACAAAATCGAGCGATCCGAGATAGGTCCAAACTTCGACGGACTGGAGCCACGCGATAAGTTCGAGGCGGCAGGCATTCCTCCGGAAAAGAAGATATTTCCGCCACCGACTGGAGGGAGCGATCGTTGGGATTCGAGTCCAGCGAAAGGCCAGGAAGCCAATGAGGCGAAGCCCAGTATCGTTAAGAGAATCGGCGACGCTTTACAGCATGGCAAGCCCGCGAAAATTGGCGCTCCTATCGTGTGCCTGTTGCGCGAACTAAACAATTCGACTGGCTTTAGCACCGATAGAAATGCGATCTTGGCAAAGTACGCGAATCAAGAATTGGTCGTTACGCTCGATACCGAACGAGTTGAAAGGACTTTTGGTTATGGCAAAGACGATCGTTATCGCGACGGCCGAACGGTCATCGGTAAAGTTGCCGAAACGGATTTCGAGGTCAGCGTGCAATGCAATGAAATGAGTAACGAAGAGCTCGATAAGCTCGCCGCCGGTGATTCGATGAGCATCAACTGCATCGCGCAAGACTGGGACAGCCTCTACAAGCGTTTGGAAATGATAGAAGCCGACTAAGATGCAGTGGGTGTCGGTCGAGCACATTCGCACAAATGACTAAGAAACGCTATTTTGATTATAGGCAAGGCATATTGTTCACAGCAGGAGTGTCCGTATGCAAAATCTGAAAGAACATCAAGTTGAAGGTTACTTGGCAAATTGTCTTCTTTTGGTCGCGATCATTTCGCTGACCGCCTGTAGTCCTCCCCAGCCCTCTAGCGACTCCCAGAGTGCTACGCCAACGGTCAGGCGAAAAATCGAGAAGCTGTCGACCATTCCGTCAATTGATGCCGATTTGCTTCCAACAATAGATGTTGTCCCGCTGAGTCCGAGCCTCGCGACTTTATTTTCGACCGCGCATTCTTAGTTTACTTGCGGCGGCGCAATCGAACTCGACCTTACTTTGCTGTTTGGGTTGCCAATCCTGAACTGCTAGAATTGGACACCGTTGAGAATACTGTTGAGAATTAGGACTCTGGAGATTCTTCGATGTACCACTGGATGAAATGTTTGAGTTCCGCGCTGGCGGTAGCTCTTTTTCTGAATTCCGGATTCGCCGCCGAAGAGACGGATAGTTCGTCCGGATTCGTTTCGATGTTTGACGGCAAGACGCTCGCTGGATGGTCGGTTAGTACGCCACGAGCAGCGCAGGCTTGGTACGTCAAAGATGGCATGATCGTCGGCGCAGGAGACAAGGGACGTAGCTATCTCGTCTACGATAAAAAGGATGTCGCCGATTTCGAGATGAAGTTCACCTATCGATTCCCGAGTAAAGGAAATTCCGGTGTCAACATTCGCGCTCGCGTGGATGAAACGGGACGTCGGGATTTTCAGAGTTATCACGTCGACATCGGCGAAGTCGGGATTGGCAAACAAGTGCTAGGTGCCTGGGATTTTCATACGCCAGGCCGAAGGGAACACGCCTGTTTTCGAGGTGATCGGCTCGTTATTGATGAGAATGATAAGCCGGCCGTGACGAAGATCGAAGGAGCCGTAACGGTAGCGGATATACGCAAAGGAGGCTGGAACGAAGTGCACATCGTCGCCAAGGAGAATAACTTCAAGTTCTCAATCAACGGCAAACCGGCGTCCGAATTTACCGAACATCTGAAGCCGGAGAAACGCCTGCACAAAGGGATGATTCAGCTTCAACTGCACGACCCTGGAATGATCGTGCACTTTAAAGATCTGAAGATCAAGATCTTGAAATAACGGAATATATCCGACTCGACTCGAACGCTATTTCGACGGAGAGGCTGACAGTTTTTGACAACGCGAAGTTCCCTGCCCCGCCCGCAGCGTAGCTGAATGTGGGGTATACCTGCAGAAATCTCGAAAACTTCGTCCGCGAATACGGTAATTTTCATTTATAATCAATTCGCAGAGAACTTACTGCCAGAAGAAGACTTGTCAAATGTGGTTTACAATGAGGTTTGGTGCTATGCGAGCGAGCCACCGATTTCGTCGAGGTTTTACACTAGTCGAACTACTGGTTGTAATTGCGATCATTGGCATTTTGGTCGCTTTGCTTCTGCCAGCTGTACAACAGGCTCGCGAGGCTTCGCGACGAACTCAATGCCTGTCTCGGACGAAACAAATCGCTCTGGCTCTTCACAACCACCACGATACTCAAGGACATTTTCCACACGGCACCTATAACTACTTAGATAGTACGTTTCAGACTCCGCATCCTTACAACAACACTCAGGATCGCCGATGTTGGATGCACGACATCTTGCCGTACGTCGAGGAACAGCCGTTGTTCGATGAATTCGAGCGTCACATGAACACTGGGCAAAGTGCATTGGCGTTCAAGAAATCCGCTGTAGTCGTGCATGCATTTCTGTGTCCTTCCGATCCCCGCGGTGTTAAGAAGCACACGTTCTGGGGTGGTATCGGAACGCCAACGCAAGGGATGTCAGGCAACTATATCGGGTTGGCATCCAGTACCTACTTCAATGAAGGAGGCGTGGAGAAAAGTGCTGAGTTAGATGGTATTCTGTTCGCGATATCGAAAATTCAAATTCGCGATATTAAGGACGGAACGTCGTCGACCGCCATGGTTTCGGAGTTGATCTTGAGTCCCGACACATCGTCGCACGATATACGAGGTCGATACTACAACCCCGCACATGGCGGCGTCCTGTTCAGCACTCGCATTCCCCCGAATACTTTGATCCCCGATCGATTCAATTGGTGCTCCAGTACACCAGTTCGTCGAGCGCCCTGCATATGGGTCGGGACCAACATGTTCGTCTCGCCGAAAAGTTATCACCTTGGTGGAATCAATCTCGCCCTGGCGGACGCGTCAACTCGTTTCATTGCCAATGAAATTGACCGCAAGGTTTTTGAAGCCATGGGCAGCCGCAATGGCGGCGAGAGCATTAATACTCAGTAGCCAAAGAAGAATGCCGAAGAACATTGACCAGTCGCCTCAGCTAATCGACATCTAGAAAGAATAGATTGATGATTCACCGAATACGAACAACGCTATTCCTAATCCTGGCTGGATTAGTTTTGACGAGTCTCGGCTGTGGTTCGAGCGACGACAACATGGTTTCGGTTAGTGGCGCGGCGACGTTCGACGGCCAGTCGATTGAAACTGGCGATATTATTTTCCAGGACGCGGATCCGTCGGCCGTTCCCGATGCCGGGAAAATCGTGGACGGTAAGTACACCGCTAAGGTAAAGCCGGGCGAAAAATCCATCCTTGTCTTCGCCACCAAAGCGTCCGGCGAAGTCGATCCCGCGATGGGCATGGCACCTCAGCTGCAATACATTCCAGCCAAGTTCAACGACGAATCGGAACTAACAGTGACGATTCCCGCGGGCCAGGAGTTTTCTCACGATCTGAACATGGTTCCGTGAGCGACTACTTGGGGTTGTGTTCAAGTGTCGCTCGCACTGCTCGCATTTTAGTCCAGATATCACTATCAGTTTTGCTGGGCGAAGCAGCGACAAAGAGAAACGTGCTTTCGCTACCGGGTATCGAATACGACTGGATTTCGAAGTTCAATTGTTGAGACTTCTTCGTCGCAAATGGCTCAATCCAATCGAGTTTCGCGGAGTATTGAACAATGTTGGTCGCATTTGCCGGGCCCTTTCCAGCGGTCTTGTCCTTCGTCATGTCGATTTTGAAACCGGAAACGTCCAGGTCTGGATTCCGAATGACGGCTTTGCATAGACCTTTGTAGTAAGTCATCAATTCGCGCTCGATGACCTTGTCGGAGAACGTGTCTTTACCTTCAACGGCGAATACGAAAACGTAACTGAAAAAGTTTGGTGAATCGGGTTTGCGCCAGCCGGGTGCAAACCGAATCTCTTCGATTCCTTTGACCTGCATATCTTCCGCAAAACCGGCAGGTAGTTTTATCCGCTCGCCTCCCCATCCCTCCTCCGTAGTCCACTTGAAGGTTTCTTCTGCGAGTAGGGTTTGAGTGAGAGAGAGGATGCAAAGGGCGATGGTCGCCAAGGGTATTCGGGATGCGATCTTCATTGCGTTGTTCCGATTCTATTGTTGGTTGATTTCAGCGTGGTATTTCTTTTGGATTTCTGTCAGTTCTTCGACGATTTTAGGATGGTCGGTCGCGAGGTTCTTCATTTCGCCAACGTCCTGCTTCAAATTTGTCAGGAACAGATTGTCTTTTGGACCAAGCGGACCCTTCTTGCTGTTGTCGCGTGGATTACCGAGCAGTTTCCAATCGCCTTTGCGAACGACCCATTGTGCTCGTTGTCCGGAACCGAGCAACCAGAAAAAAGTCTCGTGCTGCGATTTCGCTTCGTTGGACTTAATGACATCGACCATGCTCTTGCCATCAATTCGACGGTCTTTTGGCAAGTCGGCACCTGTTAATGCTGCGATCGTAGGGAGCCAATCGCATCCCGTCACCAATTGTCCACGAGTCTCACCTTTCGGTATTACAGCTGGATAGGATGCTACCGACGGCACGCGTATTCCGCCTTCGAACAGGCAACCTTTGGCACCTCGCAGCGGTCCGGCATTACCGCCGCCGCCGAACTGTCGTTCTTCTGTGGAGTGTCCATGGTCCGATTGGAAGATGACGAGTGTGTTTTCTCGTAAGCCGAGTTGCTCGAGGTGATCGATGATTAAACCGACTCGCTCGTCCAAGCTGGACACAAACGCCGCATACTTGTCGCGCGGATGGGGTAAGTCTTTGTACTTCTCACGCCACTTGGCCGTTCCTTGGAGAGGATAGTGAGGCCAGTTGATCGCCCAGTAGAGAAAGAAAGGATTCTCTTTATTCTTGTCGATGAACGATTTGCACTCTCGCACCATCGAGTCGCCAAAATAGACACCGTCTTCGTGGATGTGTTTTCCGTCTCGCCACAGGTCGTGACGATTGGGGCCAACCCAGTAGAAGAAGTGCGAGTAGTTGTCGATACAGCCGCCCATATGCCCGAAGCTAGAATCGAACCCTTGGCCATTTGGCATCGTGTCGGGTGTGTAACCGAGGTGCCATTTGCCAACGTGGCCCGTCGCATAACCAGCGTCCTTTAGCATCTCAGCGATTGTGACTTGGCTGCTCGGCATGCCCGGAACGCCTTCCTGAGACGAAACATTTCCCGGTACACCAGATCGAGCCGGAAACCGTCCAGTCAGCAAACCCGCTCGTGAAGCAGAGCAAATCGCGGACGGCGAATACATCTGTGTAAACTTCACGCCAGTCGCCGCAATGCGGTCAATGTTGGGAGTGATCAGGTCTTTGGATCCATAGCAGTTGGCGTCGAACGAACCCTGATCGTCGCTATAGATAATGACAACATTGGGCTGGGGAGATTTTGCCAGCACCGTAGCGGCAGGTGCCGAGCAGAGCACGATGAGTATCGATGCAAAATTTTGGTTCATGGTGTTTTCTCGCGGACGGTCTAACCCGGATTATTCATGAGTATAACTTAGCTCATTGCAAGTCGTTTGTGGACATGAGTTTGTCGCCAACTTTCCCAAAACACGGCGCAATAGTAACCCGACGCGTAAGCGAGGAAACTCGCCGGATTTCCTCGCTTACGCGTCGGGTTACGAATAATCCGGTCTAATGTTCGTAGCTCTGACAATATCGGTGAGGAAAGTGACGAAAGCAAGCGCGGGTTAGTATCTGGTGGGGATTAGTGCGAAAGGTGACACTGATTCTTTGCTCATGTGAAACGAGTGTTACCTCCCCGTCGCAGGGAGCTGTCGATTTAATCGCGTGTCGCGCAAGCAATTCCCTTGGTCCCAAACTTTTACTCTCAAAGCGAGCTTTGCTCGCCAGGCCCGGAGGGTGCTTATATAACCCCTGCCGGGTGCCGTCAGGCCCCGGTTTGGAATAACCGACGGACTATTAGGCCCGCAGGGTCGACACAAGTAAGCATGGGTTTATCCACCGCTCTAATCTCACAAATAGCGTGGATCGTATTCGGGGTTCCTATCTCGTTTCGGTCTTTCTTAATGCTATGACTACGATGCCGATCAGCACCGCCAGGATGGCGACGATGAGCGCGGAACCGAGATTGACCCAGCCTTTTGTGCTGGTCCAGACAATCGCGTAGCCGATCGCGCCTGCCATTAGCGCGTAATAAAGGAAGACCGGCAGCGTCTTACGAATGACGCTCCCTTCCTTTCCGACTAAGCCGACTACGGCAGATGCCGCGACGACGTTGTGAACACAGATTACATTTCCCGCTGCTCCGCCGACTGCTTGCAAGGCCACGATCCAAATCGGGTCCACATTTATCTGTTGACCGACGTTGAATTGGAACAGTGAAAACATCATGTTGCTGATCGTGTTACTGCCGGCGATGAAGGCGCCAAAGCCTCCGACTGCTGGCGAGAAAATCGGCCAGCTAGAACCTGCCGTCTCGGAAATCCATTGGGCGAGCACGATCGGCATTGCCTCGGCATTGCCAGCTCCCCCGCCCGTATTGATAAAAACGCGGACCATGGGCACGGTAAAAATCAGCGCGACCGACGCCTTGGCGATCGTCCAGCCGGAGCGCTTCCAGGCGTCGACATAGCGCTGGGCGCTCATGCGATAGAAAAGAAACGCAAACAACGAAGTCGCCACAAAGATTGAGCCGGGAAGGTACAGCGGTTGAATTTTGCTAGAGATTCCCGTTCCCAGAATCTCGGACCACTTGATTGTGACGTAACTAGATTTTAGCATCGCTCCGATTCCGAGTTCGGGCAAGCGCGTAATGACCAGCAGAATTGCAACTAACACGTAGGGCGACCATGCTTTGAATAAACTCATTGCCGGTTTTCCGCGCGGCTCTTCATCACTTGCCTGCTGAGCGCCAGTCCATTCGTCATCCCACTGGTCTTGTGGTCCAAAGTCCCACGGTTTTCCCTGGGGCATTAGCCAGCCTGCTCGCGCAACTGGAACAACAATTGCCAGGCCGACAAGCCCACCAATCAGAGAAGGAAATTCCGGACCTAAATAGGTTGCCACGATCCAATAGGGAAAGGTCATCGCAACTGAAGCAAACAGAGCAAAACGCCACATCTTCAGGCCATCGATAATAGATCGTTTGGGACCGAAGAACCGAGTCATGATCGTCACCACAAACAGCGGCACAAGCAACCCGTTGATTGCGTGCAGCAAGGCCACACGAGCCCCCACCAAGTTGAGCAGCGACGTCATGTCGACCGTTCCGTCACTGTGGACGAATCCGAGGTTCGTGGCATAGGCGCTGACGTTTTCGACGAGGCTCTCACCACTACTCAGTCCATTGCCAACTCCAATCAGAATCGGTGTGCCCAATGCTCCGAATGATACTGGAGTGCATTGAATAATCATTCCCACCACGACGGCAGCCATTGGCGGAAAACGCAGTCCGACCAATAACGGGACGGCAACGGCGGCTGGTGTTCCAAAGCCGGCGGAACCTTCAATGAACGAACCAAACAGCCAAGCGATGATGATCGCCTGGACTCGTTTGTCGGGCGAGACATTGACGAAGCCGCTGCGGATAACGGATAACGCTCCACTTTCTTGCATCGTGTTTAGCAACAGAATCGCACCGAAAACGATGTACAACAGCGTCGTGGCGATCATCAAGCCGTCGATGGTTGCAGCTGCGATTTGGGTCGCAGAAACTCTCCACACGAAGAACGCTAGCGCAGCAGCGACGATATAAGACGCCGGCATCGCTCGACTCGCCGGAAGTCGCATGCCAACTAACAGAACGGCAACGACCACAATTGGGAGCGTGGCCAATAACGGCATAAGAGATTCGATGTTCACGGTGTGCCCTTTTAGTGAGCGAAGCCAGTCTCGCCGCGAATCATTTCGAGCAAGCGGTTCAGGATGTGTTCACCATCAGCTCGCACACCATCGTGCTCGTACTCGTTGGTGACCCAGATTTTCGTTCCATTGATGAGCTTAGCTGTCTGTTCGGAAAATTGTCTTGCGACGCACATGTCTTCGTAGTAGACGACGGCGGAAGTGGGAACTTCATTGTCTCGAAGTTGTTCGACGTTGTATATGTCGGGCCAGTCGTCAATGGCGGCGATTCGTTCAGCGAGTTCTTTGTACGGCTTCAGTTTTTCGTACTCGTCGAACATCCAGGGATAGATCATTTCACCCGTCAGCAGAATTCGGGAACCGCTGTAGTCGTCGAATTGCGGATACTCGCTGCGAATGCGATGCGCGGCCCAATTCGTCGTTGTATGTTCGGCGTAAATGGCTTCGTGCAGGAGGGCGAAAATTGGCTGGGCTTCGAAAGGGGTTGCCGCTTCGAGTTCGCGCAGGAAGCGGTAGTGTAACGTCGGGCCGTCCGGGCCATCGACGAACGCGTTTTCCAGTAGGTAGTGAATTTGTTCAAACGAAGTGCTGCTATAGAAGGCCAAGCCAAGTTGTTGGAAGCGGCGAGCGGAAAGAACGTCGCCTTGCGGAAGTCGAACTTCGTTGGTTTGGAGGAAGTCGACAATCTGCTTTACTAGCGTTTCGTCTTCAGGGTACCGTTCA
>JBLHLE010000202.1:0-8951 GCA_047620805.1 Pirellulaceae bacterium | reverse complement strand
GCAGCGTTTACAGCAAATGGCGAAGCAGCAAGACCTGCTGCGGCAGGAATTGGAGGAAGCTGCTGCCGAGTTGGAGAAACAAGCTGAACAAGCGCTGGACGAACTGCCCAAGACGGCCGAACAGGCGTTGGGTTTGTGCAAGAAAATTAACGATCTGGGAATTTCGAAAGATCAGGCCAGCGCGGCGGAGAACGCTCGCGATGGACAGGGGAAAGACGCGGTCAAATCTGCGGAAGAAGCGGCCGATAAGCTCGAGTCACTGTTGTCCGAAATGTGCGACAGTCAAAAAATGTCCGACGAAATGTCACAGGATCCAGGGCTTGGAATGTCGAAAGAAGGCATGAAGAAGATGCTTCAGCAGTTGGCGCAAGGACGCAACATGCCGGCGCTCGGCAGAAAGCCGGGAGCCAAAGGGCAAGAAGGCGGCGGTTCGATGGGATCAAAGTCTCGCATGACTGTGATGGGACCGCACATGAGTACGAAAGGTGATTCGGACGAGGAACGTCGGGGTGGTAATCGCGCCGGTCGGGGTCGTGGAAGAGCCAATACAGCTGCTGATGTTGCCGACGGTGCCGAGTCGTTAGATCCGGAATCGCGGGCAGCCCGTGGCGGTGGCGGAGGAAACATGCAGGGCGTGCCGGTTGGATACAAGGATCAAGCCGAAGCTTATTTTCGGCGAGTCGCAGAAGATGACTGAGCTATCGCTAATAAACTGGGTTATCGCAAACAAGGAGAATTGAATGAGTCGTCAATTGAATAGATGTAGTTTGGCAATACTCCTGTGTTGCGTAGGAGTCGTTTTCGCACCTGCCTCGCTGCAGGCTCAACAGCGACGAGGAGTCGTTCGTTGTGCGAACCTCGTCTACGGCAATAACAAGAGCTCCGTTTGTTTTAGCTCTGAGTTCCTGGTCGAACTTTCGAAGCAAGCGAACGTCGTCACCGAAGGTAAAATGGCAACGGTTAACCTTGAGTCCGCAGAACTCTACGACTTTCCTTTTGCGATCATGACAGGCGAAGGGGCGTTCCTGTTGAGTGAGACTCAACGCACGAACTTGCGAAACTATCTATCGGCGGGTGGTTTTATGGTCGCCTCGGCCGGATGTAGCAGTGCGAAATGGGCTACCAGTTTTCGTTCTGAAATTCGCAAAGTATTCCCCGAAGTAAAGCTCCTGAAGCTCGATTCGTCACACCCCGTATTTCACACCGTGTACGATATCGAGAAGCTGCAATGTAAACGTAATCACGAAGCGCAACTGGAGGGACTTGAGATCGACGGAAAGATTGTTCTGGTGTTCAGCGAAGATGGTCTAAACGATACTGGCAATGTCGGTGGCAATTGCTGCTGCTGCGGCGGCAACGAAATCTTGAACGCGCGGCAAGTGAACGTCAATTTGCTGTCCTATACCCTGACCCACTAATACCCTGGCACACGTCAAAGCGAACTCATGAAGAAACTAATCTGTACAGTCGCAACCGTCTTCCTTGTCATCGCGTTGTCCGAGCAGTGTGAGGCAATCGAATTCTTTAAGTCGATTGAGTCGGCTCAGAAATCCGTCAAAGAACCGCAGCCGATGATCATTAGTTTCGGAGCGGCCTGGTGCGGTTGGTGTCGTCGCATGGAGGCCGATACTTTCGGGCACGAATCCGTCGCAGCAATCGAGAAGGATTATTTGTGGGTGAAGTTAGATATTGATAACGAGCCGATACTTTCCGCTCGCTATCAAGTTCGAGGTGTCCCGCACACAGTTGTCGTTAACGAAAAGAATCGAGTGATCGGAATGCAATCGGGCTACATGAACCCCGAGGTGTTCTTGAAATTTGTCCAGGATAGCTTTGATAATCCCCTTCCGCTGGATTTGGCAGATGGGCTGTTGGAGCAGTTGGCTAACGCCGAGGGAGAAGACTACGACACTACGATTAAAAAGCTAGTGGAGTTAATTAGTGGACCAGAACGTACCCATCGAAAGAGAATCGTTGAGGTGTTGGCCAGTGAAGGTGACGCGGTCTATCCTCTGCTGTTGAGTATGATGGAAGACGATCGCTTGGCCGTGCGAGCGGCAGCGGCGTACACGCTTTCTTTTCTGACGCAAACTGACCTGCCATTCCAACCTTTTGACACGGCTGAGCGGCGGACAGAACAAGTTGCATTGTGGCGAGAGAAGCTGAGTGCTTCGTAGTTCTTTGAAGTGCTCCGACTTGTCGCAGCTTTCTTCTTATCTGCCGATTGCGCCTTGGCACGTCTGTCATTGTTCCGAGTTGATTGAAAAGGAAAGCGGTGACAAGTTGGTGACAAGTCACCACTCTCCAAGGTCGTCTTCGACCAACGAATTGCGGACAGGCGGGTAGAGTATTTCGATGCACTCAAAGACGGTCGCAAGGACAAGGCGATGTGGTACTGATACGTGCCGTCTTTTGGTTTTGGGCATCCGTGGGCGGCCGTTACGATGATCGTTTCAACAATCGTGCAGTATCGAGTGAAGTCGGTGCGTTGCGATCGGCTCTGTCGATTTCGGTATCAGCGCGTTGCAGTTGCCGCTTGTTGGATGGCAGGCGGTGGTTTATCCATCCGAAGAAAGCCGCCGTGAAGACGATACCGGAGCCAATCAACACGCACTTGCGAAATAGGGAAACTTCGTGCCCTGACATGTTGCTCGCTTTACAAGTGTTTTCGTTGGACATGCCGTGTAGCGGCACAGACGTTGACAATCTTGGAAATTGTAGCTCACGTTCGTCGTTTCCGCGTTCGCAGGAGTCGCGAATACTCGCTTTGAGTTGTTGTGATTTCGCGGTGAAAAAAGGGCATTGGGAAATCGCCTGTGCAACGACTGGCATTGTTGATTTTGAGCAACACTTGACCAGTAAGTTGTATTGCACATGTTGTCGATCGGGAACAACGAGTTTGAGCGACGTTGCTTGATCGCAACATGTGAGATTTTGCGACTCACTGTTTCGGTTACTGAAGAGAAGAGGGAATGGCAAGGAAATTGAGGAGCAGGAAATTTAGGGGAGAGGAAATGTGGAAGGCACGTTGCGTTAGCCCGCAACTAACGGAGCAACTGGAGTCCTTTGGGGAGTGCTTCTCCGACGACTTTGCTTTGCTCGTTGGCATCGAGATATCCACCGCTTTCAACGAGTTGAATCAGGTGGGATGGCGCCTCGCTGTCGCTTAGCCACTGGACTACGCGGGCCGTCACATTGGCGTCGAGATCGCGGTGCCGATCGCCGGTTTTTCGAGCCAATTGCATCACGGCGAGGAGGTCGCTCGAATCTTGAAAAGATGAGTGAGTTAACTCGGCGAGCCATTTTTCTACTTTGCTGGCGGGGCAAACGGTGTTAAGCGGACCATAGATCGGCACCCGTTGGCCGAGTCGACCGATGCTCCAGACGATCGCCGGGCGAACCTTGGCCAGTTTCTTTTTGCTTGCCAATGCGACCAACATGTCGCCCAATTTACATTTCATCGGGACCGTCAATAGTTCCATCGATCCCAAGAGTCGCCAAACTTCCGCCGATTCGTTAGGGTCGAGTGCGTGTGCATTTCCTTTGCCACTTTGGAATCGTTGATACAGTCCGCGAACTGGACCCAATAGCGGTTCCACGATCGCTCGTTGCTGGCCAGCGGACAGACCGCCGGCCAGTCTTCGCCACAGTACGTGCAGTTCGGCTCGCGTCGCGGCTCCGTGGTGAATGAGTTTCCCTCGAACCAGTCGCCAAGTCTCGGCAACTCGCCAATCGTCGACTGCCATGCCAAATCCTGGGCGAAGGCAGAAGCCAAGTAGGTTCAACCAACGAGCTTCATGGTTCGCCGATTTCTTGCGACCGTCCTCTAGCTCCATCAATGCTCCCCACATACGTCGCAGTAGAGACGTTGGCCATTGGAGTCGATCAGTTTCGAGTATTCTCCCGAGGCGTTTGGGAAGTCCGTCGGGTTTTTCGTCGTTGGAATCGAACACACCCCGGAGTTGATCCAGGCATTGGTTCCACGTCCCTTCATCGACGAATCCTTCGTCCTCGGCGTCGGACTGATGAGCCGCAATATCGGTTTGGGTTGCGCTGCGAACATCGAACTGCAATCGCCAGCGGCGGTCTGTGCCTACTTCGGCGCACCACAATTCAATTGTGCCTAGCTCTGTGAGTTGCGCCTCAAGCTGGACCGATAGCTGTCCCTTTTCACTACGACGTTGAGTTTTGAGGACGGTTCTAATCGAAGGCAGAGGGAACATCTGTTCGCGATTGATTTGGATGAGGTCGCCCGGGGAGTCGGTGAGTCGAGTGCTGGAGACCCACAATGGAAACTCGACGGGCTGTGAAATGGCCAAGGAGAATTGTCGTTCGGTGATCGCAAACGTCTGTCCCGGTTCTGCCACGCCCGGGACGAGACAGACTGCGGTTGGTTCATCGCCATCGATCCCTACGTAGTAGGAGCGGGCGAGACTGGCAACTATCTTTACGCCTTCGCCACGTCGCACCATCCCGTAGTACGATGCCCCACGGGCCACGGCCAAGTCGAGCCGTTCGTTCTCGAAAACGATCGGTTCCCAGTCATCGTTATCATCGCGACGAAACCAGTTCGACACGGCGTCCAATAATTGTTGCCGCAAAAGGCGGGACGCGAAGAAACCACCGTTGAACAAAATGACATCGGGACGAGCCGCCTCGATTAGGTCTGCCGACGCTTCATTTTCGCCGTCCGCGTTTCGATGGGCGACGAGAAATGACGCCAGATACCGTGTGATGGCTGGGTCGGCGGCGTAAGGCAGCCCGAATTCCTGGAATCCCGAAGCCCCTGTTTGCGGTTTGTCAGTTAGCTTCGTTCGTGGCAAAAAACCTTCTACCAGCAATTCCTCGACCTGCTGTTTTGTTACCTGAGTTTGGATGCTGCCGCCGATCAGCTGCGATCCTTTTCCGGGTAAGTTGACTGTTACTTGGTCAGGGGCGTCTTCCCCCAGCAATGTCTCCTTAATCTTGCGTGAACTGGCTAGTAGGACGTCCCACTGCTTCGGCTCCAATTTTCCGTCGGGGACAAGTTGTTGTTCGATCGCTTGCGCCAAAGCCAGGTCGAGGTTATCGCCACCAAGGATGAGGTGATTGCCGACGGCGACACGATGGAATTGAACTTTACCTTCGTGCTCGTGGCTCTGCCTAACGCGAATTAACGTAAAGTCACTGGTTCCACCACCGATGTCGCAGACCAGAATTTTCTGCCCCGGCTCAACTTGGTCTTGCCAAGAATCAGCATGCTTATCAACCCATGCGTAGAATGCGGCTTGTGGCTCCTCGATCAGCGTGACGCGCGGCAAGCTGGCGTTGGCAGCAGCTTCGATTGTTAACTCGCGGGCGACTTCGTCAAACGAAGCGGGCAACGTAATGACGATGTCCTGTTCGGAGAACGGAGCATTTGGGAATTGGGAGTTCCAGGCCTCGCGAACGTGAGCCAGGAAGAACGAGCTGACTTCGACGGGCGATAATCGCCGGACATCTTCAGCTGCCTGCCAAGGGAGCAGTTCAGCCGTGCGATCGACTCCCGCATGGCAGAGCCACGATTTTGCAGAAGCGATCATGCGGCCAGGGGAATTTGCCCCTTCCTCGCGAGCGATCGCCCCAACAGCCGAATCGGGAGAGTCGGTCGACCAACGCAGCTTTAACGACTCGGCGGACACGGTTCCCTTCGCCGGTTGGTAATAAAAGGATGGCAATGTGTCGCGATTTTCGATTTGACCTGGTGCGACGAGTTGCGGGATCTTCAAGTTGCGGACTTGCCACGGAGATTCTTCGCTGTCGACGTACGTGACAGCTGAATTCGTGGTACCCAAGTCGATACCCACGACATAACGACTCGGCGCTACGTCGACTAATGGATCGAAAGCTTGCTGTTCCGATGACACGCCCTACCCCTCCGCATCTTCTCGAATGCTGAATTCGAATTTCCAGTCGCCTTCGCTGCGAGTGGCCGCACACCAGAGCTCAAAGACGCCAAGTTCGGTGACTCTGGAGTGAAACCGAACTGGCACGTATGGATCATCAATCGATTCGTCCAAGAGGAGCGTCGTTTCCAAGGAATCGGACTCGATGAGTTCGTCTTCGGTCCAAGAATTCAGCAGAGTCCCCGGTTGGTCGTCCTTGCGTGTCGCTGACGAGAAGAGGCGGAAAGTTGCCTGTTCGCCCAGTACCAAAGCGAACTCGGCAGATGGAACTTCGCATTCCGTTCCCTCTTCCATTCCGAACGGGACTACGCACAAAGCTCGCAAGGGCCGCGGTGCCCCGGGAACCGCAAGTCCTGAAGTCTCGATGCCGACGTAGTAGGAACGCGCGACGCCACCGCGAATGCGGACGCCACCATGATGCTTGGTCCAGCCGTAATAGGCGGCGCCTTGAGCTACCGCATGATCTAAGTCTTCGCCTCCGTCGAGTGGCTGCGACGGCGATTTGGAATTCCATTGACCAATCGAGTCGAGCAGGCGAGTGCGAAGTGCCGCAGACTTGAACACTCCGCCGTTGAATAGAATGTGCGACGGGTATGCGGATTGTTCGTCCGTGGAGTGGGAATCGACGAAGGTAGCGACGTGTCGTGTAATCGCCGGATCTGATTCAAAAGGAAGACCGATTTCCTGAAAACCCGACGTCGACTGCTTCCGTGGTTTGTCCTTTGCCTTACAGGTCGGCAGGAATCCATCGAGTAGAAAACTCGCCACCTCTTCCCGAGCAACATCGACGGTAACCGTGCCACCAATTAACTTGCTGCCCCGACCGAGAACGGAAATCGTATGTGTCTCGGGGCCATCTTCGGCCAATAACGCTTCTTTGGCATTGCGGCACGAATGCCACAACGCCACAGACTGCCATGCGTCCAATGAAACATTTTGGTCCTTAAATCGTTCCGCGACCAGATGCGCGAGCGCCAAGTCCATGTTGTCGCCACCGACCAGTAAGTGGTCGCCGACTGCAATTCTCTGCAGCTGTAATTCGCCATCTTCATCCGTTGCGCGTATGAGAGTCAGGTCCGTTGTGCCACCGCCAATGTCGCAGATCAGGATCGTGTCATTAACGGTCAGGTGCTCTCGCCAATTGTCGCCCGCTGTGTTGAGCCAAGAGTAGACTGCCGCTTGAGGTTCTTCGAGCAGCAGTAAGTTGGTCGGCAGACCCGCTGCGAAGGCCGCTTCTCGAGTTAGCTCGCGGGCGGCGGCGTCGAACGACGCGGGAACGGTGAGTACAACATCCTGTTCCGCGATCGGGGCGTCGGGATAGGCGGCGTGCCAGGCGAAAACGAGGTGTTCCAAGTATCTCTGAGTAGCCACGACCGGTGAAACTTTGCCGACCTCTTCCGGAGCGTTCCAGGGAAGAATGGGCTGGCGTCGATCAACTTTGCTATGGGCCAGCCAAGACTTGGCAGCCGCAACCGTGCGATCCGGCAGCTCAGCCGCGCGGCGGCGAGCGTACGGGCCAACCGCAAAGCGTTCGTCCTCCGACCACGGAAGTTTGAGGGACTTGCTCGATGCTTCTTGCTCGGTTGCAAGATAGAGAAATGACGGTAGCGAGTTGTGGTTTTCAACCGTGCTCGCATCGACAACCATCGGCATCGATAAAATCTGAACTTCCGCTGTTTCCCCTTCGAGGGGAGCGTAGGCCAGAACCGAGTTCGTCGTACCGAGGTCGATGCCGATGACAAACTGCTTACTCATTTTATTGGAACCTGTTGGGAGCACTGGTTGGCAAGATGAAGTTCAAATTTAATAAACTTCGCTTGTTGGCTGGACGCCTGATCGCGGACAATGTGACTATTTGATTTCGATTTCGGCCGGGGCGACGATCATGGCTGCTTCGTCGCTTCCCGACCACTGACCCACGTCGCACTGATTCGCTCGCCAGCCATGATGGACAAGGCTGCCAGCAGTTGGAGTTTCATTGCCGACATTTCCAGTCAGGCGATACATGCCCGCATCGAAGTCGCTCGGCAAGTCCACGTTTGCTCCTTCCTCTTCCGCCACTACGGTTTGGAGATCAAAAATGCGTTTGACGACTTTCCCGCAATCTTTGAGAACTTCGCGGGCCGCTCCACCGACCTGGGCATCGTTGTACTGATCGAGTGGCTCCTGGATGATGTCGATGAAACGGGCTTCTCGCTGTAACGCTGCCAGCAGTGTCAACGCGTCGCTCCGCGCTGGCGGTTTCGGTACGGGTTTCGGTGCCAGTTTCGGTACGGGTTTCGGTTCGAGTTTCGGTTCGAGTTTCGGTTCGAGTTTCGGTTCAGGTGCCGGTGCTTCCGGGAGTGCGGGTAATTTTCCGTTCAAGACATCGCTCAATTTTTCAGCTGTCGATCCGTCAAATAACGCCTTGAAAAAGAGGCGGAATGCTAGGCCAATACGCATCGCGTGGATATCTCCATCGAGTTCATTAGCGAGTGCTCAGAAATTACCAAACATTCGCTTTGTACGAGTATTTTATCTATGGGCACTATGATACCGCGCGAGCGTGGAATGCGGAATGAGGAGTGAACTTCGCCAGAGAAAGTGGGGGACCACGGAGGACACGGAAAGTGCGCAGATCAAAAAAGGTGGCCCAACGAACCGACTAGCGAAAGTTGGGCCACCTCACGTCAACCGCGCGTGCCTGTCCCCGCGCGGAGTTACTTGTTGGGAAACAAGTCTGTATCAATAGGTTCTTATGGAATCAGCAAGTACAGCATAGCGCTCCGCCAGTGCTCTGCACCTCAACACTCGCTACTCATCACTCTTCATTCCTTTTCTTTGTGTGTCCGTCATGGCGGCCGCGATGAAATTCTCCCGAGGGCATTGCCCCTGGCGCGTGCCCCTGGCGCGTGCCCCTGACGCGTGCCCCTACGGCGTTGGCCCAGTCTGACCTAGGGCGTTGCCCTTTCTATACCCCGCAAGTATTAGCCCATACTGCCACCTCTCCCTCGGGCGCTGTCGCCCGTTTGGGAGAGGTCGAAGCTC
>JBLHLE010000201.1:0-8959 GCA_047620805.1 Pirellulaceae bacterium | reverse complement strand
GGAGTCCGCCAAACGCAAAGACGCCACGCGACGCACTTCTGATGACTTTCCCGTGCAGAGCTTCCACGATATCCTGCAAGACCTCGGCACGCTCTGCCGCAACCGCATTCGCATCTCCGAATTCGATTCAGAATTCGATTCAGAATTCGACAAGCTCACGTTGCCCACACCATACCAGCAGCACGTCCTCGATCTCTTGGGAGCCGCCGCGAACTAACGACCAGCAATCCGCGTGTTCCAGAAAGCGCGCATTTCAAATCCGCCCCTGACACCCAATTGAACCTGGAAATACACGCTCAAATCCAAAACACTCCGTCGGATTCTCGTTCAAGTTAGGGCTGATCCGGGTTAAACGAATGCCTGGCAAGTTTATGCTACGCTACGGTGCTGCGAGTTGCTCCTTACCGCAACGCGGTTAACCAGAATAGCCCAGGGTAAGTTTCGCGAGCTCCAGCGAGTGAACCGCCACCCTGGGTATCAGGGGTATCAGTGGAACGCATCGCCGTTGGCCGAAACGTCGATATCGGTTGCTGTCCGCGGTTGCAGAGGCCGAAACAACACGGAGTCAAAGTCTCGGAAAGCGCCGCGTATAACTCGAGCGCGATGGCTCAACTTGGTTGTAGCCAACTTCTTGACCCAGGGTGGCGCTTCACTCGCTGGGGCTCCTGAAGCTGACCCTGGGCTATTTTCGTTAACCGCTTCGCGGTAGCAAAACCGGTGGGCCTTTGCCTGTGGCTCGCGTTCCCTTTTCTTTCTTCACCTCAGCGCTCATCACTCGCTATTCATCACTCTTCGTTCCTTTTCCCCTGGCCATACGTGCTGTTGGCGTCGCGTTCCATTCACGTACGCCTGCGACTGACGGTGTAACCCGAATTATTCATGAGTACTCTCGCTGCGATCTTCATGAATAATCCGGTTTAAGCGCCGCGCAACGGCAAGCTTCCGAACCGTTTCTCTGCTTTATAGTTTGCTTGGTCGTATTCGCTGGATGGCTGAAACAATGACTATCAGTGCGTGTAGTTCACGCGGAAGAACATTCCTTCTAACAACAAATCGTGGGAGACCAAATCGTAAGAACCGGCATGGACGCCGTCGTAGGAGACTTGATTGCTCAAGTTTGACCAGTAGGTCATTTCGTAGCCAGTGCTGAGGTTCCAGCTGCCGCGAGAATAAGAAAGACCAACGGATACTTCGAGATTAGTAAGCGGGTTCATGACGCTGTCTGAGACGTCGACGATCAAGTCGGCACCGGCGTCGTCCGTTTCCAATAGCTGCTGTTGAGAATTGGAAAATGCCACGCCACCTACGCCGCGAGCGAACGCGCTCCAGCCACTCAGTATTTTCCAGTGCCCCTCGGCACCGACGCGGATACCGAAAGCTTGATCGCTCTTGCGGTCGTTGACGACACCATTGTTAAAGTCATTTCCATCGTATTGGATCAACATCTGTTGCTCCGAATTCAGCCACCTGAGTCCGCCAATGATGTGAATCGCTGTGAAACTGTTGATTTCGAGCCAGCGTCCGACCTCAAAATCAAAAGTCTGATAATCCAGAGACGCTTGAGCCAGAGCTGACTGAGCCTCCTCGTTTTCCTGGGGATGGCTGCGCGTTGCCCAGAGGTTTCCAGCTATCGGCGCCATTGCGGACCCCGTCTGGCTGGACTCGAAATTGGTGTAGCGGAATCCCAGATCCCAACCAACCTCCGTGACGTAACCCATTCCTACGCGGAATCCAGGGTCCCGCGAAAACTCGACGTTGTGGACCGTCCCGCTGCCGACCGCATCTGCCAGTCCGTCAGTGGTGATGGCATAGTCGAGTCCTTGTCTGGCCACTCTCCAAGCCAACAATTCGCCGCTGGCGTACCATCCCGAGCAGACCAGTTCACAGGCCTCGTATTCCCGCCCGGCACTTTGGCAATGGGAAGTGGAAAGGAGGTTTGGTTCTTCGCAAGCGGCGCAGGGGGTTTGCCAGCCGACGTTTTCGGCTTCCCGCATCGAATGGTTTTCCAGCACGACGTCACCGCGTCCTTCCCAGACGGCGTCTTGCCCTTCCCAACCGGCGTTTCGATTGTCCAAGAAGGAATGCGACTGGGCGAAATTTGTCTGCGTGAAGAACAGCAGTAAAATGCAGCAAATCCCTGATTGTAGAGTTTTTGGCTGAGATAGCTCAAGAAACTGCAGTGTAATGTTAGGTGATGCCGGTGGATGACAATACTGGCTGTGCATTTTGGGCCCCTCCTGGGCATTATTGATCGACTAAAACGTCATTCTCTCACGAAGTGTGAAGGACGTTCAGGCTAGTCCGTGTTCTGAAGATATCGGGGGAAAGACCTGGCAAGATAGCATGTTGAACAGAAATTTAGGATTGTAGTAATTAATCTATTCATTACAGTCGTTTTTATTGTCGATTCCCCGTTGTTAACTCAAGTAAGTGTTGGAAATGGTGGAAATGGTGGAAATTGAGTTGCTAGTTGGCCGGTGCCTCAACCGCCGACTGCGGTGCAGTGACATTCCGTTGGAATATGCGCAGATGGTGTTTGATATATAATGTCCGGCAGAGCTTCAAAGTGGCAGAGCTTCAAAGTGGCAGAGCTTCAAAGTGGCAGAGCTTCAAAGTGGCAGAGCTTCAAAGTGGCAGAGCTTCAAAGTGTTGGTACCGAGGGCTGCGATACAGCATGAGTCGTGCGGCGCAGTCGAATAGAAGTATGGAGTAATCATGAGCGAGCGGATTCGAGGGCGATTTTGGCGTTTTCCAATCAGTGCGATCACCGTCGCACTGTTCTCGGCTGGAATGGTCGACAGTTCTGTTGGTGCCGAATCTCTTACTTACGAGAAGGATATCCGTCCGATTTTTCGCGCGCATTGTTTTGATTGCCATGGGGCGACGGAGCCGCTCAAAGGCATGCTCGATCTACGACTCGTCCGGCTGCTGAGTAAGGGGGGCGAGAGTGGACCGGCAATTGTGCCGAGCAAGCCAGCAGAGAGCTTACTATTAGAACGCATCAAGAGTGGCGAAATGCCGCCGGGAGAAAACAAGGTTCCGGCGGCGCAAATCGCAATTGTGGAGCGTTGGATTTCGGCGGGGGCACTCACCGCTCGACCGGAACCCGAATCGATCGGTCCTGGGCTCGGCATCACTTTGGAGGAACGCAGCTTCTGGTCGTTTCTGCCGATCGTGCGTTCGCAGGTGAGAGAAGTTTCGTCATTTCCACCGGCCGCGCGAGTTCGTACTCCGCTGGACGCGCTCGTTTGGCAGGCGAAGGGAGTTTGGAAAGATGAAGGCTTTGCCCCCGATGCGGATCGACAGACACTGGTCGTGCGGGCTTATTTCGATCTGATCGGATTACCGCCGACAATTGAGGAAGTTAAAAAGTGGACAGAAGATACTGGGGACGATTGGTACGACCGCATGCTTTCGACTTTGCTCGAGTCACCGCATTACGGCGAACGCTGGGCCAGGCATTGGCTCGATGTCGCGGGCTATGCCGACTCCGAGGGCTATTCGGTATCAGACGCCGAGCGACCGTGGGCTTGGAAATTTCGCGACTGGGTCATTAGAGAATTGAACAGCGACAAGCCGTTCGACCAATTTATCACGGAGCAGCTGGCCGGCGACGAACTGGCTGGTCCACGCAACGGCGACTTGACTCCCAGGCAAATCGACCTGCTCACGGCGACAGGTTTTTTGCGGCTGGCTGCCGATGGGACGGGGAGTGGCGCGAACAACGAGGAAGCCCGCAATCAAGTCATGATTGACACGTTAAAGATCGTCGGCACGTCCTTGCTGGGGTTGAGTTTGCAATGCGCGCAGTGCCACGATCATCGCTACGATCCGATTCCGCAAACCGACTACTATGCGTTACGAGCTGTTTTTGAGCCCGCTCTGGATTGGAAAGGTTGGAAAGTTCCCAACGCGCGGAGAATATCGCTCTACACCACCGCCGATCGACAAAAGGCGGCCGAGGTCGAGGCCGAAGCTCAAAAGATTGCTGCTGAGAAGAAGACGCGGCAGACTGAATACATGAAGCAGGCCCTCGATAAAGAAATGATGAAATATGAAGAGCCGCTCCGCGCACAATTGCTTGAGGCGTATACCTTGCCCGCCGCCAAACGCTCCGATGAGCAAAAAAGTTTGTTAAAAAAATACCCGAGCGTGAATGTTTCCACGGGTAATCTGTACCAGTACATCCCCGAGTCGAAACCGAAGTTGGCAGAGTTCGACACGAGAATGGCCGAGGTTCGCAAAGGTAAGCCGGTCGAAGAATTCATCCGCGCATTGGTCGAACCACCGAATCACGCGCCCGTGACGAAGTTGTTTCATCGGGGTGACTTTCGGCAACCCAAGCAGCCGGTCTCGCCCACTGGGCTGACTGTCGCCGCGCGGGCGGGCGAGCCGCACTCGTTCCCCGTCAACGACGAGTCGCTTCCCACGACGGGCCGACGACTGGCGTTCGCGCGTTGGCTGACAAGTCGAGACAATCCGCTGTTTGCGCGGGTGATCGTCAACCGCGTTTGGATGCACCACTTTGGCAAAGGACTTGTTGCCACTCCGGCGGACTTTGGCAAGCTTGGCGCTCAGCCGTCTCATCCAGAGTTACTCGATTGGCTGGCAGATGAGTTCATCGCCAGCGGGTGGAGCCTGAAGAAACTTCATCGCCTGATAATGAATTCGACAGTGTGGCGGCAAGCTCGCGACGCCGACGCTCCGTTTCGTAGATCACTTGTCCGGCTAGAGGCCGAGACGATTCGCGACCGAATGTTGGCGGCCTCCGGGCAACTCGACCAAACTCTTTTTGGGAGACCACTAACGATCAAGGAAGACGAAACGGGACAAATCGTCGTCGACGGAATACAAACGCGCCGCAGCTTGTACATTCAAGCGCGTCGCAGTCGGCCGGTAGCGATGCTGCAGTCTTTCGATGCACCAGTTATGGAGACGAACTGCGAAAGTCGAGTGAATTCGACCGTTGCCACTCAATCTCTCATGTTGTTGAATGGCAACTTTATTCTCGAACAAGCTGCCAAGCTGGCTGAGCGAGCGGCGCAGGAGCCGGTACCGTTAAGCCAAGAGAGGCTTGCGAGCCTACCGGATATCGAGTCGCCGCCGGGGAATGGTTGGCAATATGGATATGGATCATACGACGAGAAAGCGAACCGCACGGGAGAGTACACAACATTGCAGCATTGGACGGGCACGCAGTGGCAGGCTGGCGAAACGCTTCCGGATGCTAAACTCGGCTGGGTGTTACTTCATTCTGGTGGCGGTCATCCCGACGTCTCGGAACGGGGAGTCATTCGGCGATGGACGGTCCCAGTTGATGGAACGATCTCGGTTGGTGGGACGCTCAGCCATGGAAGTCCCAACGGCGATGGAGTGCGAGGGCGGATCGTCTCGAGTCGTTCTGGTATTGCTGGCCAGTGGATTGCGCAAAACGGAAAGGCGGCCACGGCGGTTGCGGCACTTGAAGTCAAGACCGGAGATACCATCGACTTCATTACCGATTGTCGCGAAAATCATAACGCCGATTCGTTCAGTTGGCCGCTGACGATTACCTTGAAGACGACGGGGGAACTAGATCGGGTGCTAAATTCGGCGGAACAGTTTCAAGGGCCAGTTGAGTCCGTTGATGCCATCCCCGGCCAAATCGTGCGGGCGTGGCAACTCGCTTATTGCCGTCAGCCGACGGACGATGAATTGATTTTGGCGATTGAATTTGTCACTCGCCAAATCGACACGCTACAGTCTGACGCCAGAGGAGTTCCGCAGGGGCGGACAGCGGTTGGGCAGGCGCTGACGAACCTCTGTCAAACGCTGCTGAGTTCCAATGAATTTCTGTACATCCAATAATGCGGTTGAACGCGAGTAGCAGTTACACGAGAGTTGGAGAGAGTAATGACGATCAGTCGTCGAGAGTTTCTAGATCGAAATGCGATGGGGCTTGGCTCGATAGCGCTTGCGTGGTTATTGCAGCAAGAGAAAAACGCGTCCGCGACACCCAAGAACGTGCCGAAGTCCGTTCCGACGTTTGACCTGAAACCCAAAGAGCCGCAATTTGCGGCTCGGGCCAAGGCCATGATCTCGCTGTTTCAACACGGCGGTCCTTCGCATATGGACCTCACCGATCCGAAACCTGAGTTGAGTAAACGCGACGGAACGGAGTACACGGGGGAAATTGGTTACAGCTTCGTTAAAGAGGCGAGCAAGAAGTTAATGGGCTCTCGGTGGAAGTTCGCCAAGCACGGAGAATGCGGAACGGAGCTCTCCGAATTGCTTCCGGAAACGTCCCGCATAGTGGACGATATCTGTTTGATTCGAAGTATGCACACGGGCGCGAATGGCCACGAGGTTTCCATTCGGTACTTTCACGGCGGGATACCCGGTGTGCTGGGACGAGCCCACTTTGCGTCTTGGCTGTTGTACGGTTTGGGGGCGGAAACCCAAGAGCTGCCTGCTTACATGGTGCTGACGGACCCCGGCGGGCATCCTGTCGACGGAGTTAATAATTGGTCGAGCGGATTTATGCCGGCGTTGTATCAGGGGACTGTGTTGCGTCCGCAGGAGCCCCGCATCCTGAACCTCGACGCTCCGCCGCATCTCCGCGGTGAGCCGCAGCGGCAGAACCTGGAATTCTTGCAGGCCTTGAATCGAAAGCACGCGGATCGGTTCCCCGGAGAGAGTGAATTGGAAGCGAGGATCGCCAGTTACGAACTGGCGGCGCGGATGCAAACAGCCGCCGGCGAAGCCTTGGATGTCTCCAAGGAGACGAAGGCTACGCACGAAATGTATGGCTTAAATGATAACGCCACTCGCGAATACGGCACTCGCTGCCTGATCGCGCGGAGGCTAGTCGAACGCGGAGTTCGCTTCGTGCAGTTGTTCCTTAATGGCCAACCCTGGGATAACCACAGCAATATCGGAACCGGCCTGCCAAATGTCTGCCGGCGGACCGACAAACCTTCCGCAGCGCTAGTGATGGACCTCAAACAACGTGGAATGCTGGATGAAGTGATCGTCCATTGGGGCGGCGAAATCGGCCGCTTACCCGTCACGCAAAATCAGGGTGCCCCCGAAAAACATGGCCGCGACCACAACGGGCAAGGATTCAGTATCTGGCTGGCAGGAGGTGGTATCAAACCGGGGATGACGTTCGGTAAGACCGATGAGTTCGGACATCGGGCCGTCGAAGACGTCGTTACTCCCAATGACTATCAAGCAACACTCATGCACCTGTTCGGACTCGACTCCAACGAGCTAGTATTCCATCACAACGGGCAACAACAGACGGTAACTGCCGGGCGTAAAGCCCGCGTCGTAAAAGAAATCATCGGTTGATTTTTCCATTGCGAATCTACGAATTCTAGACGCAATCGATTCAGTCGGCTGCAGGCATTTCCGCCAACTTGGGCAGCTGTTGTACCAGCGCGATCGCTAGCGCTAAACGTCGACCGGCTCGTCCGGGATGTAGCGCTGTTGGAGTAAGTATATTGTTGCTGTTGCAGAGGTCTTCGATGGAATAGCCCCGAAGTCCTAGATTGCGGCAGACGGTTTTTAGAATCACGGACGCTCCAGTTTTGACGCCGATGTTTTTTAGCAGCTGCAGAGTGCCCTTGTAGTAAACGACCAGCACATCGTCTGGACGAAGGAACGACTCCCATTTCCTCGCAAAGTCCGCAGGAGCGATCGCGTCGTTAAAGAACGTTTCGGGAAGTTCATAGTGATCGCAAATGGACGGCTCGAGCTGAATGTCGGGTCGGATTGCCGACCGGAAAGATTCACCGCTGGAGAGACGTTGCGCCAACCAGTAGACAGGTCGTTTCGCGCCTTTGGTCTCGTTAGTTAGTCTCGGAGTTGTTTCGGCGTATGCGACGACGACGTTGCTGGGCGAGCTTGTCAGGGCTCGCGGGATTTTCTGAAACGGTCGGTTGCGAGCCTTGCGGCGTCGCCACTCGTCGCGGCAGTTAGGGTGGGCGAGTTGGTCGTCGACCATCTTGTTAAAAGCGCTTAGTAAGCTGTCCAGGTTGCTCGTTTCGGGTTCCAATATTCTGAGCATTGCAACTACGGCCTCCAAAGTCGACAACGCCGTCTCGGTCGGTTCGCGGCGAATTCGGTAGTTGCCGGGCTTTACTGGGGCGAGACGATATTGAGTCAGCTGCTGTAGTACTGGTACGTCGCGGAATATCGTCTTGGCATGGTGCCACGTGCCATCGATCACCACGACTTGCTCCGGCCGCTCGGCTGGCGAAAGCTCTTCCAGCAGCAGTGCCGAATCACTGGGGAACAGCAAGCCGACTTTCGGGTTTAGCGGCAGCTGCATTTTCGTAAACTCTGGCGTGTGCGCGATTAGCAGCTCGGAACTGGTTAACGCCTTATGCACAATTCGCGCGGTATTGAACGGGTGGAAACGTTCGCGGGCGTGCTGCAAAATCAACAGATCCGTTTTGTTTTCAACCGTTGGAATGTGGTCGCAGAAGCAAAGTTGACGCGGTCGAAAGCATTCGAAACAACGCTCCGTCGACTCGACTTGGCCCATTTCTGGCGGCATATCGGCTTCTGAAGGCATTTTTGCTGTCCGCTTTGCGAGCTACGTGAACTGTAAGTTATCATGAGTGAAGTCGCGTCAGCCGTTTTTGCCGACGCCCGCTCGCATTTTACCTGAAACTCTCTCGCGTCTACCGATGCAGACAGATATTATTTGTGATTCAGATTTCCAAGTTTCCAGATCAAGGTTTTGCCATGAATCAAACTCGTCCAACGAAACTGTTTAGCGATCTCCTACTCGTGCTCCTGCTGGTGCTAGTAACTGCAACGACTTGTCTGGCGGCCGACGACGATAAGAACGCTAAGAAGGACGACGCAGGCTTCCCGAAAGTGAAGCACATGATCGACACTCACATTCATCTCTACGATACACGTCGACCCGCTGGAGTGCCTTGGCCGCCAACGGACGACACGGTTCTGT
>JBLHLE010000200.1:0-8992 GCA_047620805.1 Pirellulaceae bacterium | reverse complement strand
AACACTCAAAGGACGGCCGCAGGAAGCGCAAAACCAATGCATTCCGCAGAGCTTAACACAGCTGTAGCTCCGCCAGCCAGCGACAAGCTCCACTCTCAATGGCCAGTCGTCTGCAACTCAGCAATAATACGCTTCGTCCGTAAAGCAGACGTTTACCTTGGCCTCGGACTCGTCGCGTTGCACTGCAAGTTTCTGGTGGAAATATTGTCCAGCGCCTTCGATAAACCCAACGACGATTTCCCACACAGGCGGCGCTGGTGTGCACACCAGTTGCAGGTGGCCGAGTTCTCGAGAGGTGACTTGCAGACGGGGGAATTCGCAGCGGGCGAGGAAATCTGCTGAACTGGGGTCCTGTTGTTCGGCCAGCTTAGTCAAGAAGTCGATCGCTCCGTTAGCGCGGGCTACCCAACCAGCTGAAGTTTGTTGAACTTGGTCAAACAGACGTTTGCCAAAATCGGCAGCAAGGCGAGCAGCGGCAATCCCGGTGATCGTTTCAAGCTGTTGGAAGTGAACAATGAGTCGTTGTCCACTTGGATATCGTGCGCCAACAATGAATGATGTGTCTGTAGGCAGTTGTTCGTCGCCCAGTGGCAGTGTCTCTCGAGCCCACTGGTCAAATTGAAAAAACAACAGGTCTGACATCCGCCCATCTCCAAGTCAATCGTTGATTCGCTATTCCGCTATAGTTGATATACGTCATACTACTCAGTCATTTGGCGATTCTTATCGAATTTTGTCGGCTTCGATGGTCGGCAATTCAACATCGGCGAAAAGTAAACAACAATCTGCATTATCCGCAAAGACGAACTTGGAGGTCTCAGTGACTTCGACTCCTCTAGACGAAACGAATGACGCGCATTGGCGCCAATGGGGCGACCTATGGCAAATCGATCCCGCGACGACTTATTTGAATCACGGATCATTTGGGCCCTCTCCCTTGCCCGTACGCGAAGCGTATCGAAGGTGGCAGGATGAATTGCAGAACCAGCCGATGAAGTTCTTCGTCCACACGCTGGAACCGGCACTGCGAGCCGCTCGTTCCGCAATGGCCGAATTCGTCGGTTGTGGCGATGGGGATCTCATTTTCGTTGAGAACGCAACAGTCGGCATGAACATTGTCGCCGCTAGTTTTCCGCTCAAAGAGAATGACGAAGTCCTACTCACCGACCACGAATATGGCGCGGTCTTTCGAATCTGGCAGCGGGCGTGCAGCGCGCATCGGGCCCAGGTAACTACAGCGGTACTACCCACTGAATTCAGCAGCGCCGAAGCCCTCGTCGACTCCATCGTCAACGCGCTGACGCCCAATACAAAGTTGCTCGTCGTGAGCCACATCACTTCCGCGACAGCTGTGGTACTACCAGTGAAGCAGATTTGTGCGGCGATGCGAGACCGGGGAGTTGCCGTGTGTATCGATGGCCCGCACGCTCCTGTTCAGGTACCCTTGAATATCGCTGACATCGAATGCGATTTTTTTACCGCCAGTAACCACAAATGGCTCTCAGCACCATTCGGTTCGGGATTCCTGTTTGTGGCGCAGGAACATCAATCGCGAGTCCGCCCGCCCGTGCTCAGCTGGGGACGACTGAAACCTCATCCTATTGAAACGTGGTCGGACGAATTCATCTGGCGCGGAACGCGCGACCCCGCATCGTTCTTGGCTACCCAGGACGCAATTCGCTTTATCAATGACGTTACCCTCGAGGCATTTCGGGCTCGCAGTCATCACTTGGCACAGTACGCCCGCAAAACACTGACCGAAATTACTCAACTCGATCCACTCGTGCCGGACGACCCAAACTGGTACGCATCTATGGCGCTTGTCGGAATGCCAAATCTTGAGATGCGAGACCTGTGGGAGTATTTTCGCAGTCGCAATTTCGAGGTCCTCTTCGAGCGTCTCAACGAGCAAACCTGGATGCGAGTTTCGTGTCATTTGTACAACGATCACGAGCAGATCGATCGACTGGCAAAAACCCTAAGAGAATTCCTACACTAAGAGAATTCCTACACTAAGAGAGTTTCTCGCCAAATAACCACCAGTCAAAGAATGACCGCAAAGGTTGGTAGCTTACTTCACAACGTCGAGCTTAAAACCAGCAGTCCAATTCTTTGTGTTCGAGTCGGCCCCCAGATGGACGGAAGAGGGCGCACCGAAATAGTTGCCGCGAAATGCTCCCTCAATGTCAAACGTCAATTGGATCTGATCGTCGCCAATTCGCTTTGCCTCCATCTCCTTCCAATGAAGATTGACTGACCTCTGATTGATTCTAAACGAGTTAATCACGCCCATTTTCTGCAGTAACTGAAGCGACTCGATTCGAACTCTCACGCCGCTTGGCAAACCGACTTGAGCAACAGCGTCGCTTACTGGTTGAGCAGAATGATTCTCGATAGAAACATTAACTTGAGCAGTTGCGCGATGTTGCAACTCCGCTGATGAAACACTCGTCGTAATTCGCAACGGACACTGCTCGTCGGTCTCTGGCAGATTCTTGGCACTATATTTCAACGTCGCGAGCATGGGAGTTTTCTTGTCACGTTCGAGTTCGAGAACAACTTCCGCGGAGTCGTTGAGTGTCTCTAGTCGTTGGCCAACTAAACCATAAAGAGCGTCGACAGCGACCCGTTGCCGACGCACTTCTTGCCCCTGCTTAACGGTCAACTCGACTTCACCAAGGTCTTCTGCCAGTTTGGTCTTGGCATCCTGTACCGATTGCATTCTCTGTTTAGCACCGAGTTGTGCGATATCGCGATTATCGCTGTTGCCGATATCGCTGTTGCCGATATTGCTGTTGCCGATATTGCTTGCTAGAGAATTCGTAGCCGAAGATTTCGCCGCAGCACTCGTTGATTTTCGCTCGCGAATCCCTTTCAGCCATAAATCGGCTAGTTTAGCTCTGCGGTTGTATTCGGGAACACGTTTCCAGATGCTCGCGGCCAACGCGGTTGCTTCGACGTCAGATTCTTCCGTCGCATCCTTTTTACTGGCAACTGGGTCACTGGCAACTCGACCATCCGAACCTTGAAACTCAGACAACTTCCTTAACAAGCGTTCTGTCTTCTCGAGATCGCCGTCTTCGAGAGCTTTTTCAGCGGCTTTCGCCAGTACAGTCGGAGCATTCAATCTGTTATCTGGTTTGTTGAGCGAGGCGTCTGTGCCTGCTATTTCACGTATTTTCTTGGTTTGATTTTCTGAATTCTGCAATGCGTCGACAAGCTGCCGTTCCAAATCGCGTGCAATGCGGTCTGGCGTTGAATCAGCTCGCCTAGAAACAGTCGAACGAAAAGCCCAGTCCTTTTCGATTTCTTGTTGCTCGCTGTTATTCTTGGCGGCTTCCGACGAGTTTTCACTTTTCTTATCGCCCCGGTAAAAACCACCAGCAAAACCACTGGGAGAACCTGTACTACTCCTCGTCTCGACTGTCGTATTCTCTGCGAGCTTTCCTTCTTTGCTGGATCGAAGTGCTAAACGAACGGAGCCTTCCACGGGTCGCCGCACAGAAAAAGTCTTTGGTTTATTCCCCCCTTGAACAACGGCGTTTTCGACGATGGCGGCTCCGGCCCACACAACATCGATTGGCGCAACCATTCGCTCGGCGTATTGTTGAGCAACGGCCGACATTCGCACGAGGCTCGGCTTGGCTGCAGCGGCCTTTATCGAGAAGAATTCTTCCACCGTAGTTCGAGGGGGAACGGTAACTATCCTCTGCTCTTGCGATACCAGCTGTAATCCCGCTTCGGCCCCAACCTGCAATTCAATCTGCAACGGTTCTTCGGTCTTGTTTGTGATTTCGACTGGCATATCCACTCGATCGCCAACGATCAGCGACGAGGGCAATTGTGCACGGACATCGAACGGCGCCCTGACGTCGATTGGTTGAACGGTTGCAGCTACTTTACCACCGCTTTTAGCAATAACCAAAACTCCATAAGATTCTTCTAATTGAGGAGCGGTAAAGCGCAACATCGGATTTTCGAGCTCAATCCCTCCTTCTCTTTTGGGATCCTGAAATTTCGCGAACCCGCGAACCAGCGCAACTTTGCGATGGTCGGTTAATTGCAATGATTCAGAGAACGTCGTTTTGTTTTGGTAACCATATTTCCTCGATCTTTCTACGGCGTCTATCCTCCGCTCGCGCGAGTTATCGTCTACCGCCAAAATCCTCCGCAACAAATCCCGCTGTTCCGCTTGCCCCACACGTCGCAGCGTCTCCTCTTCCGTAGAGTCAAACTGGTCGTACGGACCCTGGCCCGAATTCAGTGGCGAGTTTGAGGTGCTTCTTTCGACACCGAGGCCGGCGACGCGTTCCAACAAATTTTCTTTGTCCGCGACTTCACTCGATATAGCAAATTTGGACGCGACCTGTCGCGGCGTCCGGTTCCTGGCAGCAAACGCGTTGAGATCCACATCGGGGTCGATCGACAACTGCGAAGAAGACCAAATTGCTCCCATGACGAGGCAGGCAATTGTCGTCGCGAGTGCTGGGCCGTAGGCCCGCCAGCGGATTTCGACGCCGATCATCGATACCAATACCAAAGCAACTAATAGCCCAGCGCTGATCCAGAACACCGTCTGCCCAATTCGCGTTACCTGTGCGTTTCGAACATCTAACAAATTACCTAACGACGACGCGTACGTACCCGCAACGTGCTCCCCGTTATCTTTGATTTGTGGCGTTTCATTTTGAATGCGAAAATCTCGTTCCGCGGAAGCAAGACGACCTAGTCGAACGGCATGTCGAGCTTCGTCGTCTTCTGGTCGTCCAAGATCGCCTCCAAAGCTGCGCCAACCTTCAACTCCCAGCAACAATTCTAGCGACTGAACCGACTGTTTATCGTCTCCCAACGAAGCCAACAACAGATCGTCATTCACGTGCTGAAACTGTTGCTTCAAATTAACGAAGTCCGATAATTCTCGGGAATCTTCGAACCGTGGAATAATGTTCGCGGGAACCAGGAAAGAGACCAGTGATGTCTCGACTTGGCGACCACTTGTGTCTTCGACTTTGACCGAAATGGCTCCTACTTCCGCCGGTTTATACAACCCGCGATTAGCAGCCACTTGCATCTTCAACTCACCCGCAGGTCTGCGGTAAATCATACGTTTTGCCAACGGAGTTGGCGGATCGGTGGCAACATCAAACGCGGTAATGTAGACGATGCCTTCCGCATCGTCGGACAGATCCAAAGTAATGACATCATCGGTGCCGGAAGAAACGACCAATGACTCCTGTGCAACGGTCGCGTTATCTGACGTTGCAGAAATAATCAGAGGTATCTCGTCGCGAGCACGCAGGACGAGTCGGATTGGCTCGCCAGCATCAACGACACTCGACGCGACTTCCATTGCCATCTTCGCAGAACTCGGTCGCAAATCGATGTCAACGGTTCCGGAAGCCTGGCCGGCGGTCCGCCAATTAGCTGTATAACTCTGGCCCGTTTGCGGCGAAATGTAGAACGAGCCACGTCCTTTACTGTCCGTTGAGAATTCGGCCATCTCTTTGCCATTCAAAGACTTGATCACACCTGCCACATCGACCCGATTGCCAAAACCGTCGATCGCTTCAAAGTAGACGCGATTCTTGACGCCGCTGACGAGTTGCCCGCCTTCGGGATAAGTCAGAATGTCAATGTGATCGGAGCGGATCGGAATTTTCCTCGCCACCGCAACGGACTGACCAGCCACATTTGTGGCGAGGGCCAACATCCCCCGACCCTGTCGGATTTCTTTACCAATTTCGAATTCTATACGGTCTTTTGCTTCGGATTCCTCGTGCACGGTTGCGTGAACAATCTCTCCATCGATTACCGCACGAGCACCCACTAATGTTTCTTTTTTGCCTTCTGGCACTCTTCGTACAGACGCGACAACTCGATCTCCCGGTCGGTAGAACGATCGATCAAATTCGACTTCGTAGAGTTCCCTGAAGGAATCGTCCTCACTCCCTGAGTGCCTCGAGGCTAATTCCGATGATCCAAAACCGCCACCACCGCCGAAGTTTCCGATCGAGCCCTTTCCGAGTGGGCCCTGTTCGAGTGGGCCCTGTTCGAGTGGGCCCTGTTCGAGTGGGCCCTGTTCGAGTGGGCCCTGTTGGAGTGGGCCCTGTTGGAGTGGGCCCTTTTCAACTGATCGATCCTTAGAATAATCCGACCTTAATAGTGCAAACCCATCTACAAGCGAACGCTCGCTTCGTATCACTGCCGTCAATTCCGCGGTCGCTTCGGTCGCTTTTTTCGATCGATAGCTGCCTGCGGCACCAAAGGCAGTAATAAACGATTCATCCAAGCTTTCGTCGGATTGTTTGTGAACCATCGCCAAAACCGTTGGCTCGCTATTCTCGACGTAAACTCTAACCGTTCGTGTAGCATTCAGCTTTTCGCGGCTCAGGCGAACCTGACTGCGACCATCGTCGCCCGTTCGCAGTTCTTGCGAATCGACCAGTTTGTTTTTGTTGTCGTAAAGTTCGTAGCGCAATTCCACCGACTTGGCGTCCCCTTGCAACGAAGCCGTCCGAAAGTCGATTGGCACATCGCCTTTGGAAGGAATTTCTCCCGGAGCGGTGACGACAATGTGAGTGAGCGTTTGCTGCAGCAAAGCCACCTGATTCTCAACGGTTTGTATTTGCAGTGGAGACTGCGGGGTATACCACCACGAACCTGCAATCAATAACAGCATGGCGGCGGCAACAACGACGACTGCCTCCCATCTGGTGTAGCCATATTGCATGGCCAAATCGGCAGTGGGTTGTCCCGCGGACTCCTCTGGCCGTTTCAGTTCGGCGGAAATCTCCGTTAGTCTTGCCGCTTGACCAATCTTCTCCGCGCGCAACTTAATCCGTGAATATGCGCGCGCAACATCGGGTTCCGAAGTTATGCGATCACAGATTTGCCGCGTCTCTTCTTCGGAAAGAAGACCGTAGACCAAGTCCCAAATCTGTTCTTCGAATTGTTCGTGGTTACCCATTTGTTTTGTCTCAATTGACGGACGCTAAAACAAACTGACTCTTATCTCGAATCGACTCTATGGTGAATTCGTCGGCGCAACGACCGAACGCAACTTCGTAACAGCGAGCCGCATACGCGTTTTCACGGTACCTGTGGGAATCCCCAAAGACTCGCCGATTTCTTCATATGTCATCTGTCCATTCTCCCGCAGGAGAAACACTTCCTTTTCCTCGTCTCGTAGTTGGCTGATGGCTTCGCGTAGCTGATTCATTTCTTCGCGTTTGCTGAGTAGTACCTCAGGTCGTTCATCTGACTTAGTCGGGACGAGTTCTTCGTTGGGCAGGTCATTCCGTTTACGTCTCCAGGCGGTCTGTCGCAGATCGCGAGCCGTGTTGAGGGCAATTCGAAATATCCAGGCCTTGAGTTGTCTGATTTCGGGCAACTTCTCTTGATTGCGCCAGCACTTAAGAAAGGTCTCCTGCAGTGCATCGCGGGCATCGTCGATGTTGCCAACCATGTAGTAAAGTGTGCCCAACAGCTCGCTTTCATACTGCGCAAAGGCATCCTCTAACGCCAAGACGTCAGGCGCAGTATCAGCAATGTCGCGGCGGGCGGTTCGGGTGGCGTTCATAGTTTCAATTAATCAGACGATCTAGGTGCCTAAACGGTTTCCTACGCCTTCGTGACAGATAGCCTTGTGTCGACATAACATCATAAGCGATAATAACTTGTATGTGGCCAGAACATGAAAAAACCCAGCAATTACTAGACGCCGCTCAAGCTGGAGACGCCGATGCCGTCAACCGTTTAATGGAACGGCACCGGGATTCCGTCCGCAGGCTGGTTCAGATGCGACTCGATCGTAAAATCCAACGCCGGATAGACGTTAGCGATGTCGTCCAAGACGTGATGATCGAAGTCAACCGCAGATTACAAAAGTACTTAGAAAATCCCGTCATGTCGTTTCACCTGTGGATTCGGCAGATTGCGAAGGACCGGATTATCGATGCCCATCGGCGCCACCGGGGATCCGCGAAACGAAGTGTCGACCGCGAACAGGCCGTGGTCGCGCCGGCTGGCATGCACCATTCGACCATGGATCTGTGCTTGCAAATATGCGACCAGGAACTGACCCCCGCCGCCGCCGCGACTCAACAAGAAATGGCGCAGCTCGTGGAAGCGGCGATCTCCGATCTGGCAGAACAGGATGCCGAAATCATTGTCATGCGACACTATGAACAACTCTCCAACCAAGAAGTCGCCGAAGTGCTAAAGTTAAGCGAGCCGGCGGCGAGTATGCGATACCTTCGAGCGATCCGCAAACTAAAAAACATCCTGTCGGACTCCAACGACGACACTCCGGAATGATTTGCTCGCATGCCGATCAGTCAGATTGTCTAGTCTACGGATTATTGAACATCAGCTCGCCAAAACAGTTGCCATCATGACCGACCAGGAACTCACTCCGGAAGACATTCAACGCGAGGAGCGGCTGGCCATCCTCATCGGCGACCTGACGGACCGGATGCAAGGCGGTGAGAGCATCGACATCAACGTCGTTTGCGAACAGCATCCCGATCTGGCGGAGGACCTGCGAGATTTGTGGGGTATCATGGTCGTCGCAGACGCAGCGGGAAGCCATAGCATTCACGAGACTCTTTCCTCTAACTCGACCGAGGGCGGCGCAGCAACGTTGGAACTGCCCTGCCGTTTCGGCGACTACGAGTTGCTTGAGGAGCTCGGTCGCGGCGGAATGGGCGTCGTCTATCGAGCTCACCAAACAAGTCTCAACCGCACCGTTGCAATCAAGATGATCCTCCGCGGTCAACTGGCATCACAAGCCGACATCGACCGTTTTCAAGTCGAAGCCGAAGCAGCCGCGCGATTAAATCATCCAGGCATCGTTCCAGTTTATGGAGTGGGACAACAAGACGGTCGCCCCTATTTCAGTATGAACTACGTCGCAGGCCAAACGCTCGCCGACCGACTCATCGACGGGCCACTGGTCGGTCGCGATGCCGCTCGCATACTCGTCGCAGTTGCA
>JBLHLE010000199.1:0-8993 GCA_047620805.1 Pirellulaceae bacterium | reverse complement strand
AGAATCTATTCATTTCCGGCGTCGGCTACATTTGGCCCTCGCCGGTTTTTTAATTGAAGGTTATTTTGCGACGGATTGTCGCGACGGATTGTCGCGTCAGTTTCGCGCGGCAGGCAAGTATGGTGAGGGCTGTTCTCGCTCAGTTTTTGCTTCCTCGATGTGATGGCGTAGCGTTTAAGAACGTCAGCCGCTCGATCGCTAGACTCCGACTGGCTGTAACTCGAAATCGGCATCGCCGAACCGGTTCGCCTTAACGCGAAATTCGACGACGGAATAGTTGCCTCTCGTTTCGTTATTTTGACGAACGGCTTCCAGTTCCGCTTGCCACACGAGTTGTGCTATGTATGGGTCGGCTCCCGGAACTAGACCTTGTTGATGTTGATCGATTGGGTTTTGAATTTCGAGTCTCATGGGGCAACCTCCACTTGGTTTTGTTCTGGAATCGAGTGATTCTGTTTTGAAAAGTCCACTCAAAGCGTTCTGCTTTAATGTTGAATAGACCTAAAGCAAGTTGAGTACCAAACGGGAAAAGAAATCGATCTGTTTTGCGTAAGTCATTGCGGATCAACGAATTGATGCAACGTGCTAGCATGGAGCGTAGCGAGATATTGGAGAATGATTTCCCATCGTTTTGAAAAAACGGGAAGTCGTTTTAGGCGAGTTAAGCGGGGCTATTTGTTGTCGAGCCGTTTTTGTAGATGTTCGATGGCGAGTTTCAGTTGCAAGTCTTCCAGCGTGAGCTGCAGCGACTCGACAGCCACATTTGGCTCATCGTCCGTTGCCGCTTTCGTTTCCGGCGTTTGAGTTGAGGTTTCATCGTCCGGCGATGACTTGCCTTCGCTTGCTGAATCTGTCGCGGGTGCTTTTGGGGATTCTGTTGCGGGCTTGGGCGGCGGTTGGTTGTCCCCGAAATATATTTCGCGTGCGCGACGATCGAGTTGCATGGCGCGTCGTTGTTCGTCCGTCAATTTGAGTGCGAAGCCTTCGTTCGGCTTGACCCCCCAGTCGTCTTCATTGGTCGCGTCTTTGTGGCGGTGGATATTTTTATTGCTGGGTCGCCAGTAACTGGCAGTTGTCAGTTTCAAGGCGCTTTTTCCATTGTCCAGGGAAATGATGTTTTGGACGGTTCCTTTGCCCCACGTTCGGTCGCCTATGACGATCGCTCGCTCGTGATCTTGTAGGCAGGCGGAGACAATTTCGCTGGCGCTTGCCGATTCATGGTTTACCAGCACGACAATTGGAACTGACATTGGAATGACGGTCTTGGTCGTCGCAGAGTAGCTGTCGTTCTTTTTTCGTCCTCGCGTGGAGACGATGGCTCCGCTGCGAAGGAACATGTCGCACGTTTCGACCGCGGCGCGTAAAAGTCCACCGGCATTGTCGCGGATGTCCAGGATCAAAGCTTCCGGGGGTGGCTGCTTGCGATCGGCTCCCACCATTGCGTTTTTCAGCTCGCGGACGGATTCTTCACCAAATGTGGTTAGGCGGATGTAACAGATCCGCGGGTCTTCGCGAAGTTTGAATTCCCACCGTCCGTCGTCGAGGCGTCTGTCGCCATGAACGGATTCGACAGGGATGATCGCACGGGGAATTTCGAACGTTCGAGTATCCGTTTCACCGTATCGGCGAAGGACGAGTTTTACGATTTCACCGGGATCTCCGCGCATTAGTTTGACGGCGTCGCGGAGGTCCAAGCCCGCGGTGTCCGAGCCATCGATACTGAGGATCGTATCGCCAGGCTTCAAGCCCGCCTCGAACGCTGGGGTATTGAGTAAAGGTCCGAGAATGGTGAGCCGTTTGGTCGTCTCATTCAGCTCGACGTGGATCCCGATGCCGCCGAACTTTTGGTCGATACTCTCTTGAAACTTTTGGTAATCAGACGGGCTGATGTAGGACGAGTATTGGTCGAGTCCATCGACGAGTCCGTCCATCGCGTTTTCATAGAGGTCGCGAATATCTACTTCTTCTACGTATTTAGCATCGATGATCTGCATTGCTTCGGTGATGCCTGCGGCATACCGATTTCTCTGCGCCTTGGTGTAGCAGACCATTGCGATAATAGCGGTCAGCGTGATAACTAGCAGATTACGTGTCGGCACGAGCGATTCCTTATGTTTTCGTTACTCTCATATCCTACCCGGCCGCGCGAATTGCCGCAAAGCGAGCAACCTCCGAATTTAATGCTGGGCGAGGCTCTGCGTTAAGCCCACTACTGGCGAACTCCAGCTCCTCATTCGTGCGCAGACAGGTAGAGAATTGAAGAGGAATGAAGAGGAATGAGTGAAGAAATAAGGGTCCGAGCGGCTACATGCCCAGGAACGGGACCGGTACGAGAAAGGCGTGCTGCTCGAAGAGGCTCCATGCGCCATTCCACGAAATGTACTTGGTGAAATAGACGATGAAAACAAATGCTCCGACGATCGGCAGCGTGGCCAGTCGAGCCGCCCATCGCGAAACGAAGAATCGCGGTTCCGTGCGTTTTTTCGCTCGGCCGTAAGCCCAGCCGGTCAGCAGGCGAGCAGGGAAGATAAACGCGATGAAGACGATACTCGGAATAAAGACGACTTCACGTGGAGTGAGTTCGATTTTTAGCAAATACAAGGGAATTGCAAACAAGAGCGTGACGAACAGTGCAAACAAGAATGCGAGCGGTGCTTTGCGGAATTTTGCTCGGACTTCTCTCAATTCAAACATTGCCCAGAAGCGATTTTCGCAAGCGAAGTGTGTTTGCAGAAACGGCAGATAAAGAACGACTGCAGCCATTAAGGGAAAGCCAATGATACCTGCGATTATTGCAGGCACAGGCGGAAACATTGTCGCTGCCACCAGCAGGGCCACCGGCGGAAATAGTAGAATGAACGCCCCCACGAATCCTCTCGTCCCCATCCAAAAGAAATGCCAGAGTCCCATCTGCTCCACGTAATTCCATACGGCGTCTCGGGACTCTTGATACATTTTTCCTCGTCGAATTCCGGCCAATATGATCGCGGGTGGGAACCAGTCAGTAAGCGGTCGAGCGTAGCAAACGTCGGCAACAAATCGGCGCAGAAAGGACGGAATGAGTGGCCGAAGTATTTGGCTACCGAAGTAGAGTATTTTTCGAGCGGTCCACAACGCCAGCATTGGAATTGCCAGTAGTGGCCAGAAGAAGTGACGAAGTTTTCCACCGCAAAACCAAGCGACGATGATGTGCAAGATCGACAAGATCGTCGCGACCAGAAGACCGACTCGCGTACGCTCGGCAATTGCGGAGCCGGCGTCGATCAAGTGAGCCGAATACCATACGTCCGCCACGAATCGTGGTATTAGCAGAGTCAGCCAGGTTCCGACGACGAGACTCGTCAATCGCGCAGCTTCCCGAATACCAATGAACCCATCTCGAAACTTGCCAGTTTCTGCGACCCGGCCACTGGCTTCGAGCAGATAGCCGAGGCTAAGTAGTTGTAGGATTGGAATGGTGGCGAGAATGGCGAGTCCGGCGACAAGGCCAGCTAAGCCAAACAAGTATTCAAGGCCCGAAGAGAGTCGCCCCCACATCCGAAACGGAAGGCTCGAGTACCCCTGCGTTTCCTCCGCCTCGCGCACAAATTCGGCTTCTACGATTCGGATTGGGGGCAGGTCTTTGTCGTGGATTCCCTCGGCGTCAGAAAATCCCTCCGTGTCTGATTCCCAGGTCGTTTCCAGATTGCAGCCGTTTTCGTTGGTCGCCGACTCGTCCGGTTCTGCAGATGTGTTTGCTGGGTAGCTGCTGGTCACTTCGCTGCCGAATTGGATCTCGTCTGCCGATTTCATTTCTGCGGAACGGCTGTCGAATTCGGTCGTCTGGTCGACTGGCAGTACAGCGGCATCGAGTGATTGCCCAGAGGAGCCTTCGACTCCGATTGCAGGGGAGGAGATCACCTCGGCGTCGTAAGGGGAATTGGGTTCGGGGGCGTCAGGGGTGCCGCCTTCTGAGGGCGTCGCTTGACGTCGAATTGGTGGATCGGTTGCCATTTTGTACTTCCCATTGTCCTGCAACACTATTCTCCCCCAAGCTGCAGATATTTCTCAAGATCGAAATAAAGTATGCGAATTAGCAAGATTGTGCGGAAAACCGGCAGTTGTGCGGTTCGCCGCTATCCGTTCGATGACGAATCGACACTTTTTACCGTCGGTGTGGTTAAATATCGTGGTTTCACGCGATTTATGCCTGTTTAATGCCTGTTTAATGCCTAGTTAATTCCCGTGTAGAATCAGTAAGCGAAACTAAATACTGCCTTCCAAGGTATCGCTTGTCGCAAGACAATACTCGGGAGAGTGGGTAGATCGTTTCAAACTTGCGAGAATTTCTCGCTACACGACTATACCAATCACGATTTGGGAGACGCAAATGGGAACGCGTGATTACGCATTCATTAGTTTGTGCTTGGCAGCGATGCTCGCCTTGGGCACAACTCTATTGCGGGAAGATCGGATCGCCGAACCCGAGTCGTTTAAGCCGGCCGAATACAAAGACGATGATTTCTCGCTTGTTGTCGCAAAGGTGAATCAGGAGTTTCGGCAGGATTGGGAGAAAAAGGGATTAGAGCCAGCGCCTCGAGCTGACGATTTAACAATCGCTCGCAGGTTGTCACTTGGCTTCGTGGGAACGATCCCTTCGCTGGAAGAAATTCGCGAGCTGCAAAACCACGATCCACTTTATCGCCAGCAATGGTGGCTCTCCCGTCTTTTTGAAGATCGTCGTTACTCAGACTATATGGGTGAACGTTTAGCGCGTGCATATGTAGGGACGGAAAACGGTCCGTTTCTGGTTTACCGCCGTCGCAAATTCGTCATGTGGCTCAGCGAACGGCTGCACGAAAACGCCTCGTATGACAGCATTGTCAGCAACTTGATTGCAGACAAAGGGCTCTGGACGGATACACCCGCAGTTAATTTTGTGACGGTGACGATCGAGCAAAACGGCGAAAACGGCGGACCAGACCCGATTCGGTTGGCCGCCCGAACAACTCGCGCTTTCCTAGGGATGCGGATCGATTGTTTGCAATGCCACGACGATCGATTGGGGAACGTTGGTCTCGGGACGCAGAACGACCCACGAGATGGTTTGCAGACCGATTTTCATCAACTTGCCGCATTCTTTTCGGAAGCAAGTTCGTCACTGCTTGGCGTTCGCGACCAACGCGGAAAAGAATATCGCTATCGCTACCTCGGGGCGGAAGACGAAGGACTCGTCGAACCTACCGTCCCGTTCCTTCCTGAATTGCTGCCTGCAGGTGGTCCGCGGCGAGAGCGTCTTGCCAAGTGGGTAACTCACAAGGAAAACAAACAGTTTGCTCGCGCCGCAGTCAACCGAATCTGGGCGCAGATGTTTGGTCGGCCACTGGTCGATCCAGTCGACGACATTCCTCTCAACGACGACCTTCCTCCGGGACTTGAGACGCTCGCCGACGATTTTGTGGCTCACGACCATGACCTCCAGCGCTTGATTCGAGTGATTGCCGAAACGGAAGCGTTTCAACTCGATAGTCGTGCTCCATTTGAAATAACCAGCCAGCACGAAGCAGCCTTTGCGGCCTTTCCGCTCAGCCGTTTAAGGCCTGAACAAGTGGCTGGTAGCGTCATCCAAGCTTCGTCATTGACGACTATCGACGCCAACGCTCACATCGTTTTTCAGTTGCAGCGATACAATCAGCAAAATGAGTTCATACAACGCTATGGTGATCCGGGCGACGATGAATTTGTGGAACGTGGCGGAACCATTTCCCAACGTCTGTTGATGATGAATGGGGATCTCGTTAGCGAGCGTACTCGCGCGAATTTACTCAGTGCGGCTAATAGAATCACACAGCTGACCGACGACGATAAACATGCCGTTGAAGTCGTCTATTTAACTCTATTATCACGCAAACCGTCGCCTCAGGAACAAGAACACTTCGTTAAGCGGCTGAGCAAAGACAAATCGAGACAGTATCGGACGCGAACCGTCGAAGACATGGTTTGGATCCTGTTGAACAGTACCGAGTTTTCATGGAATCATTGATATGACTCAATACCCCTACTCCTGCGGCAACGCTTCTCATTTTTCTCGCCGAACTCTAGTTAGTGCGACGGGATTGGCGGGTGCTACATGGCTCACTCCTCTTAGTCGCGTATTGGCCCAACAGGCAGATATAAAGTCGCAGCCGCGAGCCAAATCGGTCATTGTTCTTTGGTTGCAAGGCGGCCCTAGCCAACTCGATACATTCGATCCAAAGCCTGGCACTTTAGGTGGTGGTGATACGAAGGCGATTATGACTTCAGTGCCAGGAATACAGTTGGCAGAGGGATTTGAGCCGCTCGCCGAATTAATGGACGACGTATCTATTGTCCGGTCCGTGGTGAGCAAGGAAGGCGATCATGAACGCGCTACCTACAACGTGAAAACTGGTTTTCGCCCCGATCCAACATTGGTCCACCCGGCCCTTGGTGCCGTTCTATGTCATCAACTGCCCGACGATCTCGAAATTCCACGCCATGTATCAATCTATCCTGGCGCATGGCCAGCGCGTGGCGGCTACCTCGGAGATCAGTTCGATGCATTTAAGATAAATGATCCCAAGGGGCGAATTCCAGATGTCCGCACCGGAATTAAAGACGAACGACTCAAACAGCGTTTGGATGATCTGGTCAACGTGGTCGAATCCGAATTTGCACGGGGTCGCATTAAGGACGTCGATAGTGCCAAGACTCTTCATAAGGCTTCCATATTGAACGCTCGACGAATGATGTCGTCCGAACAACTCGACGCCTTCGACGTTAGCAAGGCTCCGGAAGCAGTGCTCAAAAAGTATGGAGAGACGAGATTTGGCCGCGGATGTTTGGCTGCAATTCAATTGATCGAAGCTGGTGTCCGTTGTGTTGAAGTTACGCTCAATGGATGGGACTCTCACGCTAACAATCATGGCGTTCAACGAGGCCAGGTCGATATCCTCGCTCCCGCATTCGCTGCCCTCGTCGCCGATCTCAAAGCACGCGACTTATTGGATCAAACCGTCGTACTTTGCGGTGGCGAATTTGGCCGCACTCCGCGGATCACTCCCATTACCGAAGGCCGCGAGCATTGGCCGCACGGTTTTAGTGTCGCTCTTGCAGGCGGCGGTATCCGCGGTGGCCAAATTGTTGGCGAGACCGACACGGAAATCGATTTTGATGATCGAAAGAGCCGCACTAAACACGTCGTGGATCCAAAGAACGTCGAAGACATTCATGCGACTGTGCTACACACACTAGGGATTGATTTCGAGCAAGAGCTCCAAACCCCAGTCGGTCGTCCGATGATCGTGAGCAAGGGTGCTCCTATTAAGCAGTTAGTCGGATAAAAGTAGTGCGACGATTGAGCGGCACTGCCATTCCGTGAAACGATAAACCCCCGACTAGTCTTGCTAGTCGAGGGTTTTTGTCTATCGTCAATAGGTCGCAATGTTGGTGACTAGCTTCCAAAGGGATCGGCAGTACCACTTGGCGGAGACGGGTTGTCAGCACCGTTGTCAGCACCGTTGTCAGCACCGTTGTCAGCACCGTTGTCACTAAAGGGATCTTGGCGGGGGGCAGATTTATTTGGCGCCGAGAATGGGTTCGCCGATGGGTCACGCGTAGTCGGCTTCTTTGGGGCAGGACCGAACGGATCCTGAGGGGCTAGTTGTGGAACTCGGCTGGTGGGTGCATTTTCGCGGGTCCCAGGATCTGGTGCTCGCAGGATACCCGGACGTGGCAGCTCGCCATTTCTCAGGGCTTGTTGTTTTTCGGCCTCGTTCAGCGTTTTCAAAAGCGAACCAACGATTTCGTGACCTTCGATCGTCGCGGTGACAATCAATGAGCTACGGAAGGCATAAGCCTCGATAGCACCTGAAGTGGGCGATTGATTCTGGCAAGTCGCGTGAAGCATCTCGACGAGATCGTCAGCCGCACCTTTCTCGGGGCAAAGCTGGCGGACGTCGTATACCCGCGGACTACGATTGTCCATTGCAACGGAAAAAGTCGTCAGCATGAGTACATCGTTTTTCACTGTCCAGGAAATTCCGACACTGCGAGTCAGCAATGTCAGGCATGAACGTAGAGGGATGTCCTTAAGGTTGATGGTCGCAGGCGTGTTCGAGTCGATGTTATCTTCCTTTAAAGCCTGTGTATCGATGTGAATCGGAATGTCATGTTGAGTACGGAGGAAGATGACCGCGTCGCCGAGTGGCGTCTCGATGAACTCCATCGTGGACTCGTCGTCGAGTGCCGACAAGATCCTATTTTCCGAGGCAGTTTGGGCACTCACTGTCGAACAAAATGCGATGACAGCGATGACAGCGATGACAGCGATGAGTGAAAAGCATACCTGTGCGTTCGAATCGTTTCTCATTACGCGCTCCTTAGCTTAGAGTCTTCAAGGCGAATACTATTGCCAAGTTCGTTGCCTGATGTATTCGGGGTGTGAGATGCCCAAAATATATTCGGGCGAGGGTGAAAAGACTGGCTTCACTGCATCCTACCAAGTACAAAATACTCAAGCTAGATTGGTCGCCGAACATTTTCGGATTGACGTTTCGGCGGTACAAAGAAAACGGCAACTTGCAACGACCTCAAACGCTCATATCGAAATGCGGTGATGTATGACACAACGAACATTGATGGTGGTAGCTCTCCTAATTTTCCTCCTGCCGATCAGCCAAGGGATGGCTTTGGAGCCAATTCCCGACAAATTGGTTGTTCTGACGTTCGATGATTCCGTTAAATCGCACTTTACGATCGCGCGGCCGATCTTGAAGAAATACGGCTTTGGAGGCACGTTCTTTATCACCGAAGGGTTCGATTTCAAAACGAACAAAAAGGACTACATGACTTGGGAGCAGATCGCAGAACTGCACAAGGATGGTTTTGAAATCGGCAATCATACACGCGATCATCTCGGCATCAGCGATGCGAATTTCGATGCGTTGGAGGAGCAACTGACGGCAATCGAGCAGCAGTGTGTCAACAATGGAGTC
>JBLHLE010000198.1:0-9019 GCA_047620805.1 Pirellulaceae bacterium | reverse complement strand
GATGCAAATTCACTGAGCGGCTTCTTCAGCTTCGGTGAACTCAATGTCAACCAACACACAGTCACGCTACTCGATCAGGACATCGCCTTGCTTGGCTCGCTAACCACGCTCGGAACCGCGACCGAAGATGGTACGCTTTCGGCTCCCAACGGAATACTCCTGGAGAACAGCAAGACATTCAGTGGGCGAGGTACTGTCAACAATGAGTTTGAAAATCAAGGACATGTAATTGGCCCAACTGCACCGGAGTTTCTCGATTTTACTGGCGACGTTCGAGGCCGAGGCGACTTTGACGGACAGATCTTATTTACAGGTACATTTGCACCCGGTAACAGTCCAGCGTTAATCCCCTTCGCATCCGACCTGAGTTTCGGTGCTAACGCCACGTTGTTCGTTGAACTTGGAGGGCTGCAACCGGGATCCGAGTTTGATCGAATCGAAGTTGCGGGAACGGCCAATTTGGATGGTACGCTGCAAGTACAACTCATCAACGGCTTCGTTCCGCAGGTGGGCGATGAATTTGAAGTCATTACCTTCGCTGACCGCAACGCTGACTTTGACACGTATTTAGGGATGAGTATCAGTCCCGACGTACGTTTGGTAGCCGATATCAACAACAACCGTTTGATCTTGCGAGCGGTACCAGCTTCGCGACCCAGTGCGGATATCGCGGACGTCGTGCCCGATCCTCGCAATACACACGTCTCCGAACTGGTAATCACCTTCGACGAATCGGTCACAGATTTTGACGTGGCGGATCTTGTACTGACACGGGACGGACAGAATGTCGACATCACTGGCCTGACGATTAATGGTTCCGATAGTGACTACTCGGTCGACTTGACTAGCGTCACATCGGCAGACGGGGATTATCAACTTAGCCTCAATACGGCTGGTGTGGTCAATCAGGATGGCTTCGCAGGCGACACCGTTTCGACAGACAGTTGGACGATCGATACTTTGGCTCCGACAGCGGACATCATCGACATCGATCCCGATCCTCGCGATGCAATCGTTGGTCTAGTGAATATCACCTTCAGCGAATCGGTGACTGGACTGACGATCGATGATTTAACCTTGAGCTTAGACGGACAACCACTCGACATCAGTGGTTTGACGGTTAGTGGATCAGGTTCCAATTACTCGATCGACTTGGCATCCGTCTCGGCAACGACTGGTCAATATGAAATCCAATTAGTCGCCACTGGTTCCGACATCTACGACTTGGCAGGCAATCCACTTACAGCCGACGCGAGCGACAGCTGGACGTCCGTTAACGCGCAGGTCGCGCGACTCATCTCGCCGATAGCGTTCAACGCAAACGAAGTTGACCCCGCCAATCTTGCCAAGGGACAGCAGCCAACCAGTTGGGTTCAGCAGCGGAGTATGATTCGCACGATCGACATGGAATTCAATGTTGCCGTGACACCAACTCCAAGCGACTTCCGACTTACCAATCTGGGGCTTAATGCCGATGCCACTCCGGATACGATTGTCACTTTGACAGAATCGAATATCGTCGTCGTCGACAATCGCGTGAGCCTAACATTTGACACTCAGTTAGCTGATGGCGTCTATCAACTGGAGATTCTAAGTACGCTGACCAATGGAACAGGACTCGAATTCGATGGTGACGGAGATGGCACTCCAGGCGATTCGTATCTCCTTCGCGGTAATCCGACCAACCGCTTTTATGTGGAAACTGCCGAATGGAATGGCGACTTCGGCGTATCGGTCTTTGACTTTTCAACGTTCAGCTACTGGTTTGGTGCACCCGTACCAGTAGCACCGGCCTATGTCGATTTGAATCGTGACGGTGGCGTCAGTGTCTTCGACTTCTCCCCGTTTTCGGCCAATTTTGGTAAAGGCGTTGCGTTCCCAACTAACTTTGCGGATGGAAGCACGGTCGACCAGACGATAGTAAACGGTGGGTTGAACGTCAACGAACAGCCGTCCATGCAAGAGGTACTGCGACGTCAGGTGACCGATACAGCCGCTAACCAATTCGGCGAGATGACGTTGCAGGACACCGCCCTGATGAATGTGCTGGACAATTGGCAACAACAAATCGTGGATACGTTTGTCGATACGTTTGTCGATGACGACCTGGAGATCGAATCGGTGAGCCCAAGTGACGTTGAAGACGCGGAGACAGATGGCCTTATCGGTGACATCGAAAACTGGTTTTAAGCTTGAGTTTTAAGCGTGCGGCTCGCTGTCGAGTCGTTCGAATAAGGCTTTCATTAGCAGTGGTAAAACAACCGTTGCGTCGGAGTAGACCTCGGCGTAGCGGCCGCCCTCGGCGGGCGGGACGAATTTGCCCCAGCTGACGCCTTCCGAGTAGGTGCAGCCCGAGAGTCCGCCCCAATGCACTGGCTCGGGGCAGATCTTGATGCCGTATTGAAATCGTGGAGCGATGAGCTGACTGCCTACTCGGTCGTTTGTAATGTCGAAGAATGGTCCAACTTGTTGAGCCCAGTTTCTGGGGACTCCGCCGCCGATTGTGAGAATTCCAATCAGGTCTGCTCGATCGATAAACTTTGCATACGCCAGCAAATCCAAAAATGGATTAAACACTGGCGGGTGACCGAATAACTCCTCGGGACCCAACGACTTTCGTTCCTCGTCGGAAAGTTCAGCAAACTGGCTGTTCATAGCCCAGGTGGCGACGTCTAACCCGATCTCGCTATCGGTAAACGCGGGGATAAAGACGGGCACGTTCTGTTCAAAGGCGGACCGCAAAATACCGGGCCCTTCGGCTAATTGGGAGAGTTGTTTGCCCAGCGCGTGGCAAAGTCTGGACGACGACCAAACACCATCTTCCGGTCTCTCTTCATTGAGCGTCTTGCGGACCAGACGCTCGACGTCATTTAGATTCGATTCCATTTCGAGAGTATCGTAGATGCGATTGTAGCCTTGCTCGAACAACTGCTCGTCGGACTTGCTGTTGTCGTAGCGATAGTGTGTCAGGCCAATCGACTCGGTGAGCCCGTGGGCGATAAGTGCTCCCGTGGCGATGACGGCGTTGACGACTCCGCGATCGATCAAATCGCAAATGATCTTGCCCTGCTTGGCGACGGTCATGGCACCCGACAGAGTTAACACGACTTTGCACGATGGGTTGCCCGTCATTTCGGTCAAAATGTCGAGTGCTTCGCCTAACTGGCGACCGCCGAAGGCAGTCTGGGCCATCGCTTGTACCAAGCCGTGAAAGCTGTCGATTCGATCGAGGTCGAGACTTTCCAGCGGGACTAGCCCGTCGCTGCGGCCGTCGTGAAGAGAGCGGTGTTTCATCGATGTTTCTTTAATACGTAGTTAGTGCTGAGAAATCGGTTTTAGTCTTGAGTACTTTAATGTTCGGTTCTATTGGCGGCTTGGACCACCAATTCAACGATGTTGTCGAGGCGACTGGCCGCTTCGCGAATACGTGGGTGAACGAAAATACGAACTCGTTTTACGAAGTCGTCGAACTGTTTTGTCGCCAAGGCCTGTACGACCGGAGACACGTCGCCCAGCCAGCGGAATTTATTCTGCTTGGGATAGTGAACTTGCAAGTTGAATTGCACTTCCAGACCAATGGGAGGTGCGTCGAACAGTACTTCGTGCGGCGCGACGCGCTGGCCAATTTGTTGACTCAGAATCCTGGCCAATTCTTCGGCACAACGTATCAGCCACGGGTACGGTCGACGAGCCAACAGTTGATAAGTCGATTCATCTTCAATCAAGCTAAATTGGCAGAGGCGTTTGTAGATCCGTCGCGCAGGTCCGAAGATACCTAGCAAAAGTTCACCGGCTGGCCCGCTCCCCGATTTCTTTAAAAGCTGATTGATCATCGGCTGCTCGGTCATGCGGAAGAGCGAATCGAGGTCGAGATTTTCGTACATTTCGAAGAACGCGCGTTGCAACATCGCCGTCGCGCCTCGCACCGCGTGATGCCAATAGACTTCGCTGAACATCACGTACCGAGCGAAGACCATCATTTCCGCAGCGGTTCGCCCTTTTTCGCTGATTGCCAGCCCGTCCCCCGATTCGTTGAGGCAGAGGCTGCCGATCAGACGCTGTTGGTCGAAATTGCGACCGTAAGGGACGCCCGCGTGCAAACTGTCGCGAGCCAAGTAGTCCATCTTGTCGATGTCGATTGGGCCCGACAGGATGCTGGACAATATGCGAGATTTCTTGTCGCGTGGCTTTTCCGATAGGAGTGCTACGACTTCGCGTGGCTGGATGCCCCAGTCGTCGCGGAGGGCGTCGGCGATTTCTCCTTCCAGCAAAAAGCTGTTGGCAAACAACTCGTGTTCTGGGACCGACGGAAGTTGGATGTCTTCAATCGGATGGCAAAAAGGCCAGTGGCCGATGTCGTGTAGCAGCGCGGCGGCGATCAACAATTCCGCGTCTTTGGCCCCAATCGTTTCGGCAAAACGTTCATCGTGTGACAACTGCTTGAGATAGAGCAAGGCCGTGCGATACGTTCCCAGGCAATGTTCAAAACGGGAGTGATGCGCTGCAGGGTATACCAACGAGACTAAACCGAGTTGACTGATTTTGGCCAACCGTTGGAATTCGACCGTATCGATGATTTGACGGACTCGCGGTGTTAACGGCACATCCATCTCGGGCGGGATACGGATCAGTTGCCGACGAGTTTCGAGTCCTTGAATCTCGGGGATGTCGCGAATCGACTTCATGGGGTACCTACAATGCCGACATGCCGGCGATGATCCGCAGTAAAACCGTGGCCGCCAAATAGAATCCGAAGTGAATCAAACCGGTTGTATACTCGAGTTCGAAACTTACAAAACCAGCGACACCGCCGACCGCGAGGAAGATGGCGAAAAGAATCGCCATTTGATAAAACTCGATTTCGACATCTTCAAATAGATACCACTTGATGAATGCCACAAGACCCCAGAGGAAGGCGTAGATCGCGCTGCACGCAGCAACTCGCAGCCACAGTTCCAGGCCGGTCATTGGTGCAAGTTCTTGGTCGCGAACGAAAGTGTAGCCGCCCCAGACCAAAGGTGGTGCCATGCATACGGCGGCGGCGATGATCATGATTTGGGGAACGGCGTCTGCCTGAGCCCTTAACATCCAGGCAATGAAAACGGCCATTAAGGCGAAAGCCACCAGGCCGACGGTGAGCACCGGATTGAATTTTGTTTCTTTGCGTGTGATCGGTTTAAAGACCGCTACGCCCGTGCCGGATTTAGCTCCGAATGTTTCTGGCTCGTGGATGACCGCAGATTCCGCAGCTGCCGGAACGGTAATCTCCGCTTTGCAATTCGGGCACGGACCCTTCTTGCCCGCGAATTTTTCGCTGACGTTGAATCGTTTGTGGCATTTCGTGCAAATTACTTGGATGGACATCGTGGATCTCGGACCGCCTGGAATTTTCAACTCGTCTATCGATATTTTGGCGGAGTGGTCCCAATCCAAACAGCCCCCTTGGCCGACGAATTAGTCGCCAGAGCACGGTGAATTCGCGGAAAAGATCGCGATTCTTCGATCCGTTCGCTAAAAACCGGCTTATCGGATTGCCATGGTCCCCTGCCCTACCCCACTCCCGGCGACTAACTGCACGTTGATTCGCACGCGCCACTCGATTAGTATTGCCAAGTCGTCGCTGCCTGATAGATTATTCGTGATTTTCGGCTCCAAATGCCGCCTCTGACAGCGCCCCAGACAATATTCCAGACAATATTCCAGACAATATTCCAGACACCCCTCCAGACAGCGCCGCCGACATCTGCCCTAAGTCGTAAGAACCCTCAACAGGATCGTCATCGTGCTCAAGTTTATGTGTCCCAACGGTCACCAACTCGCAGCTCCCGAGGAACGCGCTGGCAAGCCTGGCAAGTGCCCGAAGTGCCAAGAAGAGTTCGTCGTACCCTCGCTCGAAGACGTTCCGACTGGTGAAGAAATTGTCGAAGAAGTGGCCCAACCCGAAACTGATGTCTTCGTATTCCTCTGCCCAAACGGTCACAAGCTGAACGGTCCGGCGACGCTCAAAGGAAAGCCGGGGAAATGTCCTCATTGCGACGCGACCTTCATGATCCCCGACGACGACGAAATCGAGGATGGAAACGATATCATCGAGGACGCCGAGATCGTGGATGACGATATTCCAACAGGCGACGTTGTCAGCGAGGTCGTCGAAGTCGAAGAAGTGGAGATCGTCGAAGAAGAAATCGTACCGCCACCTCCCGCCATGATCGGACATCCCTTGGGAGACCTGCTGCTAAAACTTTGGAATCAAACCGACGAGAGCCAATCGGTGGACTTGTTCGTCAAAGATGGGGCGACGATCACGATTGAACGCTACTCGGGGAGTCTATCTAGCCCCGAGTTCGGTGTTTTCGCAGTCGATGAAGCCGGCTCGTACACGATCATTTCAATTCCCTGGACCGAAATCGCTCGATTCCAAATTCGCAATGTGCAAGAACTTCCCAAGGGGGGATTTCGTTAGATTGAATCTCGCGGCAATGGAAATGTCCAGTACTTTCCCAAAACCCTTCAGCGTTGACGTGTAACCTATATTTAGCGGTGGAATCCGCGAGGAGTGTCTTTTGTCGAGCAAGGATGCAGCTGACCTTTCAGAGGTCTTTAGGCGAGTGCGGGAGAACTACGGTCCCAGCAGCGAGTTGGATTCCGATCGTCTATGCGCGGCGCTGCTCGCCGACGATGGATTGACCGCGAAGACCAAAGACTTCGTTCGCGAAGTGCATCAAACCTGCTCTGCCCGCATGGGAGCCAGCACCAAGACGACACTGCTGATCGCAGCTTCGCTGGCCAAAGCCGCTTTGAAGTATCGAGACGAACCGCAGCAGTGGAGCGACTTTGTCGAACAGCTTGCCGCGGCGGCAAAGGTGATCGTCTATTACTTGCAGTCGCGCGGTGTCATGGTTGCCGGTGGCAAAGAAGTCGCGCAAGTCGCATGTACCGCCAGCGGCGGTAACTCTGATATTGCCATCGCCGTTACCAACGCAGTTCAGACTGCGGGTGCCGACGGTGTCATCAATATCATCGATGAATTTGAAGCCGCGAAGAACCCCGTTACGTTCTTTAGCCAGCCCGCCTCCGCCTTTGAGATTTTCGATAATTCAGTCGGCGAGATTTTGTTGGTAAATCCACTGATTCTGATTAGCCAGGATCCACTCGATGAAGATCGGATCAAAGAGGCATTGGCAGTTAGTCGGGACCACAAGCGATCGCTTTTGTGTATGGCGACCGAAGTTGCCGAGTTCGTGGATCAGCAAGTCGTTCTCGTGTCCGCTGATATCGACCGTCTAATCGACATTGCCACGCTCACCGACGCGGCGATGTTGGAGGCGAGCGACCGTATTGAGCGAAATGTATTTGGCTCCGCTGACGAAGTGCGACGATACGGCCGCTACTTGCTGGTTTTCGAAGGAGATGGAGATGTGCAAACGGTGGCGGATCAAGTCGATCTGCTGTACGAGACGATGACGGAGTCGGACGATCTGGATGCGCAAGAACTGCTTCAAACGCGGATAGCAAGTTTGTCCACGCCGTTAGTCGAGTTGCGAATTTACGGTTCGGATGCCGTTCACCGAGCGGCATCGCGCTACCAAACTTCGGCCGCACTGTACGCTGCTCGTCAGGCGATTTCGCACGGCGTGTTGCCGGGGGGCGGAACCGCTTATATGCAGGGCGTGCGGTATATTCTTGACAACGAGCAACTCAATAGCACTGTCTTTCAATGTTGGGCCAAGGCACTCACTGCTCCGCTTCGCGCTCTGTACGACGGTAGCGACGAAGGGTTCTCCATGCTCGTCGATAAGTTGGCTCTCAATGAAGATCTCGCCTTTGATGCGGAAACTCAACTGCTGGTCAGCAGTCGGCACAAAAATGCACCGCTGGATCCCGTCGATCACGTCGTAGTTAGCTTGCAGATCGCCAGTGAGTTCGCCGTTCATTTCCTGAACGAATAGGGCAGCGTTGAGATTGCCGAATGCTTTCAGCTCAACCTATTTGGGGAGGGGAGGAAACTGGCCCATAAATCCATCGACCTTATCGACGACATTGCCCTCGGAATCGACGACGAAGTAGGCTGTCGTATTCGATATGGTGAAGACGAGAGAATGTTTTTGATCGGGGGCAGGTGTTACGGAAACGCCAAGGATTTCGTCCACTCCGGGAAGCAGTTTTTCTTCTTTCGTTTTGATGTTGTAGAGGCGGAGCTTGCCGCCACCTTCTGCAGCACCTTGAGGTTTTGTCGCTTCGACAATCCAATCTTCCGACAATTGCCCGATTACTTTTGACTTGACCGAAGTCGCATGGGCCATGAGCCGTTTCATTTTTTCGGTTTCGACAAAGTTAATAAACTTGGTATTGGCGTCGAGACGCATTTCGCCGGAGTTTACTGGATAGATAAGAGATAAGAGATAAGAGTTTGCTGGTTCCAGTAGCCTGGCAGGCGTACTGTCCCCGCGGCCGGCTTCGGGCCGCCGACACCGCTGTCCTTCGGCTCATCCGGCATCTCAAGCACCTGCGGTTCGCCGTTTGGGAGCGGAATCAGGTTGAACCCATCCCGCGCTAACTAGCCTTGCCCTGGGGAGTGACTGGGGGTTTCGGGCTAGAGGTGAATTTCGGCGGCAGTTCGCGGGATGTACATTTTGGCGTCGACTAGAATATTGTGTCGTAGCGACCACGTTTTACCGGTTGCCGTAACGATTTTGTCTGTTCCCTGTTTTTTTCTTCGCACTTCGCTACTTGAAGCGGTTAATCTATGGGAATTCTGGACAGTCGTTTCTCGGGTAGGTTGCGTCTCAAAGGATTTCAGGATTCGTTGAGCTAAAAATGCGAGTCCAACGGCGCAATTGGCATCGGTCCCTTTTCATGTCGCTTCCAGCGGCTTGTGGGACCGAACAGCCAATTGCTCCAGTAGTCGCGTAGTTCAAGCAACTGAATTCCTGGAAGCCCAAAAACAAGGGCGTTGACTTGGGCATTTGTTGCATATGCACATTATTACATATGCACATTATTGAGGGTAAAAGGGTGA
>JBLHLE010000197.1:0-9043 GCA_047620805.1 Pirellulaceae bacterium | reverse complement strand
AACTATGACTCACCCGATGTTTGATCTATCCGGTAAGGTTGCCGTTGTTTCGGGAGCTGCTCAGGGCATGGGGCAAGCGACCGCCATTGCGGTGGCCGAATCCGGCGCCGACGTGGTGCTCGCCGATCGAAATCTCGCACTTGCCGAAGAAACTGCCGAGACCATCCGGGGACTGGGGCGGAAAGTCATTCTCTCGGGCGCGGATGTTTCCGATCCAGACGCGATTGCGGAGCTGTTCCGACAGGTCGACGCCGAATTTGGGCGAGTCGACTTTCTGGGCAACATCGCTGGCGATGGCCACTTGGCAAAACCGGAAGACTTGTTGATCGAGGATCTGCATCGGGTGTTGCAGAACTTGGTCGTCGGTCGGTTCGCGATGTGCCAGGAAGCAGGCCGGCGGATGCTAAAACAGGGCCGCGGCTCGATCATGAATATCGGGTCACTCGCCAGTACCTCGGCACTTGGTCGAGGGCACGTCGCTTACAGCATGGCGATGGGCGCGGTGGTGCAGATGACGCGAGAGTTGAGTACCGAGTGGAGTTCGCGGGGTGTTCGAGTCAACGCCGTCACGCCAGCTCAAGTTACCAATCCAAGTTTAATCGCTCGCATGAAGAATGACCCAACGCTGGAATCCCGATTTGTGCGAGGAATTCCGGCTGGTCGGATGGGTACTCCCCGCGACATCAAGGGTTTGGCCGTCCTGTTGGCATCGGATGCATCGGAGTGGATCACGGGCGCGATAATACCCATGGACGGTGGAAACCAGGCGATGAATGCCGGCGGAACACCAGGCCACGAAGGTGGTGTGGTCCAGTCGTTTAGAGAAGAGGAGGAGAATTAATGAGCGCTACTCAACAGTCTTCAACATTTGACAAGCAAACCATCCTAGGTCTGTTCCGGACGATGCAAATCATCCGGCAGTGCGAAGAGCGTTTAGCAAAGTCACACCAACGAGGTTTAGTGCATGGAGCCTGCCACACTTACGTTGGCCAGGAAGCGATCGCTACGGGGGTCTTCGCTCATTTGCGAAATGAGGATGTCGTATTCAGCACTCATCGCGGGCACGGTCACGCGTTGGCGAAGGGGATGCACCCGCAAGAGTTAATCGCCGAATTATACGGTCGCGAGACAGGTTGCTCGCAGGGACGCGGCGGAAGTATGCATCTGTTCAAGCCCGAAATTGGCATGATGGGAACCAGCGGAATTGTTGGTCCCTGCATCCTGCATGCGTGTGGCGGTGGTTACGCTTTCAAGATTAAGAAGACGGACAACGTCGCTGCAGCCTGCTTCGGCGACGGAGCGGTCAATAATGGCGCGTTTCACGAAGGCCTGAATATGGCCAGCATCTGGAAGCTGCCCGTGATCTTTGTCGTCGAAAACAATCAGTTCGCGACCGAAGTTCCTTTCAGTTACTCGAGCGGAATCCCCGATGTCGGGCGTCGCGCCGCGAACTATGGGATGCCCGGATTCGAATTGGACGGCAACGACGTTTTCGAGATTCATCGCGTGGCCGGCGAAGCGATCGAGCGGGCTCGCTCAGGTGGCGGTCCGACATTGATTGAGTGCAAGACTTACCGAACGCGCGCTCACTGTGAAGGAATGAGCGATTTTGGATATCGTACCAAGGAGGATGTCGAACAATGGAAGTCGCGTTGCCCAATTCAGCGTTTGCGCGATCGGGCCAGTGACGAAGGTTTGGCTTCCGGAGATGAACTGGATGCCATCGAGCAGGAAGTTCGCGAGTTGATTGAACAATCGCACCAGTTCGCGGAAGCCAGCGATTATCCCACGGCTGAATCGGCCACCACTCACGTTTATTGGGAGGGTGAATCCAAGCCCATTATTTCTCCACCGCCTGGCGAACGCGAAACAACCTACATCGCCGCGACTCACGAAGCGCTCGATTACGCCATGGCCGAGAACCCAGATATTTTCGTGATGGGTGAAGGAATCGGAGCCCGCGGTGGTAACTTCATGACGACCACTGGGCTGTATGAGAAGTACGGCGCGGAACGTCTTTGTGACACGCCCATCTGCGAACGCGGCTTTGTCGGACTGGGCTGCGGCGCCGCGGCCACTGGCGCTCGACCGGTCATCGACTTTATGTTCATCGACTTTATCAACGACGCGTTCGGCGAGATGATCAACCAAGTTGCCAAGATGCAATACATGAGTAGCGGTCGATTGAAAATGCCGATCTTGCTACGCGGTTGTATTGGCATCGGTCATTCGGCCGCGACGCACCACTCCGGCAGTTACCACGCGATCTACTCTCACATTCCCGGACTCCGCGTGGTGATGCCGTCATCGCCGTACGACGCCAAAGGACTAATCGCGCACGCCTTGAAGTCAAACGATCCCGTCTTGCTGTTAGAGCATCGCGAGTTGTTTGCGATCAAAGGACCCGTGCCAGAAGAAAACTACGAGATCCCGTTCGGCCAGGCCAAGGTGGTTCGCGAAGGGACCGATGCAACGGTTGTCGCCATTGCTCTGATGGTGCACCATGCCGTTGCAGCGGCGGAACAGCTGGCTCTGGAAGGGATCTCCATCGAGATCATCGATCCCCGCACCGTATCGCCGCTGGACACAGATACGATTTTGCATTCAGTCGCCAAGACAGGAAGAGTGTTGATTGTTGACGAGGCGTTTCAGCCGTGCAGCGTGGCGTCGGAAATCGCGGCTCAGATCGCCGACGCCGGCTTCGACGATCTAGATGCTCCGATCCGCCGTCTGAACGGTGTGTTTACGCCGACGCCCTACTCCCCGACTCTCGAGAAGGCGATCGTGCCGCAGATAGAAGATGTAGTGAGTGCGATTCGCTCACTGCTGGAGGAATAAATCATGCCCATTGAAATCATCGTTCCGCGACTCGGTTGGTCGATGGATGAAGGAACTTTTCTAGAGTGGCTGAAGAAGGACGGCGAATTCGTTAAACAGGGTGACATGCTGTTTACACTCGAAGGCGATAAGGCGTCGCAGGAAGTCGAATCTTTCGACGAAGGAATATTGCACGTTCCCACCGACGCGCCGCAGCCCGGCGACGCGGTAGCAGTTGGACAGCGGCTCGCTTATCTGCTGGCGGAGGGGGAATCTCCGCCCGCAAGTGCGCCCGTAGCAGATGCCATCCGGCAGCGGGAACCCTCAAATGTAGGAGAATCCAACGCCGGAGAATCCAACGCCGGAGAATCCAACGCCGGAGAATCCAGTTTAGCAGGCCGCGAGATAGCAGCCGATGCGACGAACGTAAAGGTCGCTTCGCCTCGGGTTGCCTCGGGTGGGGTTGCCTCGGGTGGGGTTGCCTCTCCTCGGGCCCGCCGCAGGGCTCGCGAATTGGGCGTGGACTGGGTTAATGTTCCCGGCAGCGGGCGCAATGGTCGAGTTCGCGAACGCGATGTAATTGCGACGGCCGCGATGAGTTCCAGCGCTCAAAAAACTTTGGTCGACTTGCGCGGGGTGCAACAACCTGCTTCGAAGATACGCCGCGCGATAGCTCAGCGCATGCTGGCGGGTGCTCAGCAAACGGCGCCGGTCACGTTGACGACGAAAGTCGACGCTGCGGCCCTGTTTGCCGCTCGACAACAATACAAGTTGAACAAACCGGAAATCGCTCCCAGTTACAATGACATTCTTGTCAAGCTGGTGGCGAGCGTGCTACCAGAGTGTCCTGAATTGAATGCCTGCTGGAGCAACGGTGCGGTCTATACTTACGACGACGTGAATATTGCGATCGCGGTGGACACGGATCGCGGCCTGCTGGCTCCGGTATTACGAAACGTGGCGGCTTTGTCGTTGGAGGAGATTGCTGCTCAATCGCGACGCATGGCTGAGCAGGCGCTGGCTGGAAAACTTAGGCACGACGATTTATCCGGCGGCACATTCACGATTACAAATCTTGGGGCGTTTGGAATCGATTACTTCACGCCGATCATAAATTTTCCACAGACTGCGATTCTGGGAATCGGCCGCATCGCCGACGAGCCGGTTGTTTGTGGAGACAAAGTTGTTGCTGGCAAGACCCTATCGCTTAGTTTGACATTCGACCATCGAGTTATTGATGGCGCTCCGGCTGCCCGTTGGTTGCAACGACTGGCCACCGCGATCAGGCAATTGGATGTGAGTTGAGTGGAATGTTGCGCTCAAATGGAACGTCACCGCCGAGTTGCTCTAGGTGGCATGAGCGGGACTCGCCTGCGTTCTCAGTTGAATCCTGCTGACTACGTGTTAGGTGGGTTCTTCAGCACGCGATATGTTGCGGGGTCCGAGATTACTTTGCCAACTCGCCAGCGAAGGCGATAGGTGCCTTCGACGGGTCCGTTGACGGACCATTTGAAATCTGTCTTCCACGATAGCTCTTTACCGGCTGGGATTATTAATCTCGGCATTCCATCAAAACTGGCGCCGCCGAGCACGTCGTCTTGAATCACTTTGCCGTCGACGATCCATTCGCGGTGAATATTCATCCAGCCAGACATCTTTAGTTGCTGCTGCTGGTCGACGACGACGCCATCGATTTGAACGTCTTCCTTGCCGTCGTTGCGGGCGGTCAGGGTGATGGGAATAGGCTCTCGTTCGAAGATCGTTTTATTGTGGACGACTATCGCGACCGAAACCTGTTTGAACTGTTGTTCAAGTTTTGCATCAAGGTCGATGACTTTCTTGGCGGCGGCGATGCTTTCTGCGTTAGCTGGCCATATCGCGTCGTAGCGGTTTACTAAGTTTGCCCCATTCGCATCGTGCTTTAGGAAGAAAATGAAATCGGTATTTTTGAGTAACTCGACGAACGTAACGCCGGAGGGACATTTGTTGGCGAAGAGTTGTTCGATGGAAATCACGACTTGTGGAGTCTTGATTTTCCCTTTGTAGGTCGCCTTCAAATTAATCGTTGCTCGATATGGTTTGTCGCTCTTTCCCGCATCGATCGCGGCGACTCGTCCTAGAATGACCGCATCGGATTGGTCGGTCAACTCAATGGGTGTGAGTCCTTCATAATCGCCGCGAACGACCAGCGGCGAAACGACCAGCGGGGAAACGAATGTCGTCGCAGTGATGAGCGTTAGCAGCAGCGTTTTGGTGTTCATGACAGAATCCCCGGGCAATATTTGACTCGCCGTCGCTTTCGCGATTGGTGGGCCGAGATACAAAGAACGACTAGACCCGTAGTATAGACGAAGCAGGTCCCGGGAAGTTTTCTACGTTATTCTAAGCAATTGCATCATGGGAGTTCTGTGCGGAATCGACTTGCTCTGGATTCGTTCGGCAAACGACGAGCCGGCTATTTGTGGAGACAAAGTTGTTCCCGGCAAAACCCTGCCGCGTCGGACAGACTTCGGGGCATTGATAATTGAAGTACTTGCGATCCTTAATGACATTGGCGACCGACGTCGGTACCATCTCTTCCCAGCTGGCGTCGCAATCTTTAATCATCTGGAGGATTTCGCGGGAAAACTCTCGCAAACATTCTGGACTGTAGTTATCGAGATGGTTAATTCCTTCCACGATTGAGCCGTAGCTGAAGCCGCCCTGAAAACCATGTGAATTCCGAGCCCAGGTAAATATCCGATCGCCGTCGGCCATGGCGTCGGGCTATTTCTCCGCCTTCATCTTTACCGCTTAAGAAAACTGCGTAACGCGCTCTTTGTATCGCCGCGTATCCAACGTGTGGGCTTGAGAGCTTGTCTTTACACAATTTTTTCGTTCGATTAATCAACCGTTTGCCAAGGAAGAATACCGAAGAAATTTAACCACTTGTTAGATGACAGACGGCATTCTTTGAAGCCGTCCGCGCGTACGCCGCCAGAAATCGCCGCCTGCAATAATCAGACATTATCGCTTTCATGGCAATTTCTTCTGCTGACGTCTTAAACCCGGATTATTCATGAGCGATCTACTGCGAGCACGTAAGTGCCGCTGTGGACAGCGTCGGACGGCACGATTCAGCCTCTACGTATAAAACAACACGCAGGCAGATGAATCGCTTGCCCTCCTTGCCACAACAACACTTACGCACTCTCGCTGCGATCTTCATGAATTATCCGGGTTAAACGAACCGGTCCACAACGTGACGGTGTATTAGACGGTGTATTAGGTATCGAAAGCTGAAGCCAGGCAGAGCCTGAACCTCAAGACTCGCATCAGTTGTAATTGCAATGACAAGAGCCAGTTTGCCTATCGTATTACTTCGTGGTTGAATTCCTGGCGTTCAATGCGTAGTCTAAGTGTGTTATGGGGCGATAGCAGATGTGTACTCAAGGCAGGCAAAGAGAACGTCATGCGCGTCACGTGCAACGATTGTCGCATTGAAACTACCGTTCTATCCATTGAGGATGGATCGACGCATTGCGCCCAATGCGGCAAAGAGTTGACTCTCTTAACTGATGAATCATCCCAAACCGCTACCTTTCAGGTACGTGAAGATCAACTCGCAGACGATGGCGACGAAGTGCCAGAATCGATTGGTAAGTACCGAGTGATTCGCAAGGTAGCTCAGGGCGGATGCGGCGTGGTGTATCTGGGCCGCGACGACCAGTTGGCGTGTAATGTGGCGATCAAAGTTCCACGCGTGCAAAACGATCAAATGGCGTCAATGATGATTCAAGAGGCTCGTACTCTTGCACAGCTTCGACACGCCAATATCGTCAGGGTGCTCGCCGCGGAAAAAACGGAGTCCGGGGAAGTGTACATCGTAATGGATTGGATTGCGGGCAAGACGCTGCGGGAGTGGATGGCTGCTGGGAACCGGACAGTCGACGAATGCATCGGGATCATTTCGCAAGTTGCCGACGCGATTCATAAAGCCCACAAGGAAGGCTTCGTCCACCGCGACCTAAAGCCCTCAAATATCTTGTTGGATGAAGACGGAGTTCCTTTCGTTACAGATTTCGGGCTGGCCTTGAGCGAGGCAACTCAACATCAGCATCGCGACGAGTTCGCTGGGACCGTTGCGTATATGTCGCCGGAGCAGATTCGAGCGGAGTCTCAGTACTTGGACGGCCGCACTGATGTTTGGGCGTTGGGAGTTATGTTGTACGAAATGGTGGGAAAGCGCCGGCCTTTCGTTGGTGCACCGGCGCAAGTCGCCGACGAGATCTGCAACCGCGAGCCCAAGCCACTCCGTCTTCTAAACGAAAAGATACCGCCGGAACTCGAAGAAATCGTCAAAGGCTGTTTGACGAAGACAATCGACAAACGGACATCGACTGCGGAGCAATTAGCGACGGAATTACGGCGAATTCAAACTGTAACTTCCAGCAGTCCGCGATCGTTGAGTGGAAACGCAAAAGTCCTCGGCGTGTTGGTTGCTTGCTTTGCGTTGACAGCCTACTTGTTTATTAGCAACAGCAAGGATCCACCCGAGCCATCCAGCGCAGCTCCCGGAGTCGAACAGGGTACCGATCCAGGAAACTTATCCTCGGAACGAAATCTTGTCGTCGGAAAATGGAACAAGTTACTAGACCGTTCCCTTCAGCGACTTGCTTGGCCCGGCAAAGAAACAGGGTCTCGTTTGATAGAGGAAACCGAGCTGGAAAACTTAACCGCGATTGCTAACGGTGTGGGGTTACTCAGGGCTGGCGAGATTTCTCATCAAGACTGCCGCATTGTCATTACGGCGAACCAGCCAGATTGGAATGGTGGCTTTGGCATCTTTTACGGAATGGTTAGTACGGATACTGGATATCGGTACGAGAGGATCGAGCTTTCATCTGTGCGGGAGCGGGGAGCGGATAGACACTTTTGGTTAAATCGGTACGTTGTAAACTGTAACAAGTCGTTTCAACTAATCGGTTCCGACGCGATCGGTGGCGTCCCGCTTGGCCCGCCGGGTCAGAAGAAACATGATCTGGTGTTGGTGTTTACTGAGGGAGAGCTAACGTCGGTACTCTGGGACGGAGACAAAGTCCATGGTCTCATGACGCGGACCAGAGAGGACATATTACCAATGGCGGTAGTGGGGGGCTTTGGACTTTTCATTACCGACACAACCGCGGACTTTTCGCAATTTCGACTCTTCATTGATTAGGGAACCAGCATGACCAACAACGACAAAGAAATTAGGATTCATCTCGATATCTCGATACCACAAAATTGCGGAGTCGTAATCACGCAAGGGACAGAGTCGTCTGCCTGTGGCCATTCCCCAACGCAGCAGGAACAGTGCAAAGAAGTTAGGGAGAAAGTATTCGACACTTCGCAGGTCATGATCCCGCAAGTGAACCATCCGAACTTTCCCGTGAAAGTAGTTGGGTCAGGGAGCCAGACTGGGGTTATTTGCGCTTATGGCAATGCCATTCGCGTCGACGGCCGACTTCCCGATGAGGTGTTTGGATATTGCTATACGGGAGCGGTTGACGCTGATCCGCCGGCTGGGGCCCCCAGCGCGACCGTTGACCAAACCTCCGGATTTTGGCGACTCGATGATATTCCTGCGTTTTGCGATCAATCGCCGATGGGCCGGTTTCAAATACTCAAGGTATGGTTCGTGTTCCACGTGTCCGGGCATATAGGAACATACGAAACAGTGCCCTTCTACGGAACTTGTGGCGCTCACACGTATTGCGAAGGGAGTGGCGCAATGGGCGAAGTCGCGTCCGTCCCGAATGTGATTTACGTTCCAACGGCATTCGTTCTTTCGGTCGATGGATTCTCGAAACATCTCAATGCGTTCAATGGAACTTGGCCCCTGCAGCTAGTCCCAGCGATGGCAGATTGCCTCGAAATCACTTGGCGTTTCGATCCTAGTTCACCCGACACGACGATCGAGCTAATCGGCAATCCCGCCGATCGCAGCGCCCGCGTGTTACTCAAACAGAAGGCGACGAAAGTCGAGTACATCTTGTCCAGCGGCGACTGGAACCCGATGAACATTTGCGAGTTCTCTGAAGTTCGCAGTCAGGCCGTCTTGCCCGGATCTTCCATGCCGGCCATCGTCACAGTTGCGCCTTGTTAAGTTAAATTAAACGAGCCTAGCTCGGATTATTCATGAGTAGACCTTGGCTCATTGCAAGTCGTTTGTGGACATGAGTTTGTCGCCAACTTTCCCAAAACA
>JBLHLE010000196.1:0-9051 GCA_047620805.1 Pirellulaceae bacterium | reverse complement strand
GGTGCTCTGTTAGTTGGTGCTCTGTTAGTTGGTGCTCTGTTAGTTGGTGCTCTGTTAGTTGGTGCTCTGTTAGTTGGTGCTCAGTTAGTTGGTGCTCAGTTAGTTGGTGCTCTCCGAGTGGCTCCAAGTTTTTCGGATCAGGCGGAGGCGACGTTCGATCGTAGTTTGAGAACACCCCAGTCGATCCGCAGCTTCCTTGTTCGTGTGACCTTCCATCTTCAGAACGGCTAATTGCTGCGAAACATCATCCGACAACATTTCCAAAAGTCGGGCTACTTCTTCAGCCATTTGGGAGGCGAATTCAGGGGTTGGCTCGCGGCCGATGGCATCGGTTATCGAACTACCCAATTTCCCGTTGAACGCCGACTCGCCTTGAACTTTACCGCCTCCGCGCTTTTGAGCTGTATGCCGCCGAACCCTTGCCCGACACTTGCGTTTGGTGATGACGATCAACAGCGCCCACAAGCAGTCGCGATCCGCGATATCGGGAAAACGGTCCTCGGCAATCCCTTTGCACAGACTGTTGAAAGCGCTGAGGGCTACGTCCTCTTCATCAAAATCTCGGCGAAGATTGTTGGGGAGACGACGAGCAGCGAGTTGGAGTAGCTGCTGATAATAGTGCTCCCACAGCTGTTGAGTTGCGCGGGAATCGTCCTGCCGAACCCCTTCGATCCAAGCCGTTACCTCATCGTTGACCGACATAACTTCACTTTTCTAATCCGCTTAAGCAGGCGTAACCTAAACTTAGTATAGCAAAAGGCTTACTACAATTCCAGCGCGGCGAATCGCCGACCATCTCGGATCGGATTTTTCAATTCAATAAAAGATGAAGGTGTTTTTGCTCTGTTCGCCATAACTCATCAGGCAATGCTATTTGACGCTCAATCTGCCTCGACCCGGCCAACAGACTTTAGGCTAAGGAGCCGAACATGATTCACCACACATGTCCTCACTGTCAGGTAAGCATTAAGGCACCTGACCGCTTTACCGGTCGCGAAGTTCGCTGCCCTAACTGTTTAGTTACGATCTCCTTGCCATTGATCGAAGCCGAATTGGTGGACGAGTCCGAGATAGTGGACGCGGAAGTCGTTCCACAAACTCCAGCACCCGCTGAGCCGGAACAAAGTTCCTGGGATATTGAATTCCTGAGCGACCTACACGGCCCACGAAAAGTTGAAGAGTTTCTCGAACCACCTGCGGAAGAGAAGGAATATAGAGCCAAACAAACGACCGGGGGCGCTTCACCCAAGTCGTCCGACTGGATGAAAAAGATGTTTGCCGCGATGCTCGATCCGCGCAGCATTCAATGGTTGTTAACTCTCGGTGGCGGCCTGATGGTCCTCGGCGGTTTGATCTGGTTGATTAGCTGGGGCGCGTTTGAGGACCCGTTGATCGCGGCGATCATCCTCGGAACTGGCAGTCTTGGCGTGTTGATCGGCGGCTGGGCAGTCGTTCTGAAAACACGATATAAGCTGGCTGGTCGCGCGCTAACATTCTTGGGCTGCGTATTCGTTTCACTCAACCTCTGGTTCTACCACGCCCAGGGTCTCCTTCTACTGGAACAATCACTGTGGATTGGGGGCATTGCCTGCGTACTCCTTTATGTCGCAACAACATGGCTACTGCGCGACCCCCTTTTCACTTACGCCATTCAGGCTGGAGTTACACTCACTGCGGTCCTCTTGTTGGGTAACCTCGGTTTGGCATCCAACGCCACTTCGCTGAGTGTGGTATTGGTCGCCTTAGCATTTGCGTCGATCCATGCCCACCGAGCGTTTCCCGTCGAGGCGGAAACATTTACGCAGGATCGCTTTGGCCTACCACTTTTTTGGTGTGGACATATTCAACTGGCTGCGGCCTTGATCGTATTGCTCGGATCGCAACTGGCGGGAGTCGTCGGATCAGTAGAACAATTCTTCGCCCTGCCCGCTGGCGGAATCCCGTTAACCGAATCGCGCTGGCTACCCGCATTGCTCTGGCTGGTCGGCGCATACATGTACCTGTATAGCGACTTGGCCGTTCGCCGCATCGGACTGTACGTCTACCTAGCAGCGGTATCATTGGTAATGGCCGAAGCCACATTTATTGGCTTCGATCTGATGGGTGTTGAAGGACTGATCGCGACGCTGGCGGTCACTGCCACCGTGATCAGCTTGGCTTCTTCATTCATGGCTGATGAAAAAGACGACCGAGTCGCTCGAACGGTACCGCCATTGGCTCTGGTATTAAGTGTCCTGCCCGTCGCCCTCGGCATGGGATTGCATTGGCGAACGACGAGTGTCATCGCTTCCGAACTGGGATTATTCGCCGATACAACTTGGATTTTCGTGGCTGCGATGTGCATTGTCGCGGTCGCCAACCGAGTATCTGCATTTGTCTATCAAGACCGCAGCCCAAGTCTGTCTGCCGTCTACGTGATCTTCTCGGCAGGTGGCTTAGTCGTCGCCGCTGCGGGCACACTTCGAATGTTGGAATTCGTCGACTGGCACACACAGACAATGTGGATGATGTTGATCCCTCTCGGTTATTTAGTCGCCGCACAAATGTGGAAAGGGAAAGCCCCCGAACGTCCCGTCGCCTGGGTGGCGCATGTTACACTGGCGATCATTCTGGCCCACGTTTTCTTTGGTGCGATGGCCAGCTACGTGCGAGGATTCGAATCCATCATTAGTTTGCGGCTGGCGATTATTCTGGCACAAGCCGCACTGTTCTTTGGAATCAGTGCTGCCTACCGCAATCAAAGGACAAGCACTTATCTGGCAGTAGCCGCCGCCACTGCCTCGGCATGGCAGCTAATGGTCTTTAAAGAGTTGCCCCACGAAGTATTCACCACGGCGTTTGGCTTCCTAGGTGTTGCGATGATCGTGATCGCACATTGGCTTGGCATCGAGGACGAGCAAATATATCGAGCCTCTGGAAAAGAAAGCAAGATTGCCAAAGGAGCGGCCAGCGCTGCTCTGCGATCCGGCCAGGCAATTCTGTCCTTCGCACTGTTGATCGGGCTGATGAAAGCCATCGCACAACTGGCCGCAGTTGGCTTGGACATCCGCGAAATCGGTCGCTACGATTGGTTCGCACTCGGCACCCTCACCATTGCCGCAATCGCGGGCGCGTTGGCCTCACAGACAGCAGCGTGGAAACGGGTCTATACTACCTTCGCAGTCGCATTGGCCGCAGTCGGATTCATGACGCTGAACATCGCCCTCGACATCAGCCCCTGGCGAAAGGCCGAAGTATTCCTAGTGATCGGCGGACTCATCGCATTAGTCGCCAGCTACATTGGCAGATTCCGCGAAGAGGAAGACAATAAGCCGAATGAACTAGTCTCCACCGGTTTGTGGATGGGAAGTATCATGAGCTCCATCCCACTGCTAATAGCGGTATTCGTTCAATGGAGAATGTCGGATCATTTCGCGTTGTTCGACGAATTGGCTTTGATCGGCGTAGCCCTACTAATGCTCGCATCGGGCATAGTTTGGCAAATAAAATCCGCCACTCTGTTCGGCGGTGGTTCCTTGTCAATCTATCTGTGCGTGCTAGTGATTTCGCTGATTCACCAACCGCAAGTTGCCATCGGAATCTACCTGACTGCGGGCGGCGGCTTGCTGTTCGTCGCAGGACTGCTGCTGGCAGTTTATCGGGACCACTTGCTGGCGCTAACTGAACAAGTCGCCAATCGCGAAGGCCTGTTCAAAGTTATCAACTGGAGGTGACCTTTCACTCGGCACGCCTAGCGACGCAAAGCTAACAGGACTCGCGGTAAAAACTGCGAGTCCTTTTTCATTGCGTCCATCGCGAACTCATCGAGATAGAAGAAACACAACTACCGCGTTCGCGTTGCCATGCTACGCGAGTTAAAATGTATAGATCGCCAACCTTATAGATCGCCAACCTTATAGATCGCCAACCTTATAGATCGCCAACCTTATAGATCGCCAACCTTAAATCAAGTTCGATAACACGAAATACACAATGAAATCTTTATTCCCACTAATTGCCATCTTCGTCGCCCTGCTCCCGAAAATGGTCTGGGCGGCCGAAAAACCGAACATTGTTTACATCATTTGCGACGACCTGGGCTATGGAGACGTTCAGTGCCTGGCCCCTGCGACGAGCAAGATTCCTACGCCGAATGCTGACCAGCTCGCTAAAGAAGGAATGGTCTTCAGCGATGCGCATTCCGGCTCATCCGTCTGTTCGCCGACTCGCTATGGCATCATGACGGGACGATACAGTTGGCGAACACGTCTCCAAAAGGGAGTCGTTACGGGCTTTGCCCCGAGTCTCATTGCTGCGAAACGCCCGACGGTTGCTTCCTACCTAAAACAGAATGGCTACCACACGGCAATTATTGGCAAATGGCACCTCGATTTCGAGTACCTCGATCCAAAGACTGGTAAGCGATACTTGCAAAGCGAACACAAAACGCCTCCCGTTGGCGCCAAGATCCCCGACGGTCCAATCCATCGCGGCTTTGACTACTATCATGGTTTCCATCACGCGCGAAACATGAAGGCGGTGATAGAAAACGATGTCGTAATCGCTCACGACGACGAAATCAACATGCTCCCACGACTGACGACTAAGAGCGTTGAGTACATCGCATCTCGCTCTGGCAAGGAAGAGCCATTCTTCCTCTATCTGCCGCTCGGTTCGCCGCATACCCCGATCCTGCCAACTCCGCAATGGCAAGGCAAAAGCGGTCTCGGAAAATACGGGGACTTCGTAATGCAAACTGACAACGTCGTTGGCGAAGTCTCCAAAGCGCTGCAAAAGCACGGCTTCGCCGACAATACGCTGGTCATCTTTACCAGTGACAACGGATGCTCCAAAGCGGCGGACATCAAAGAACTCGCCGCGAAAGGACACAGCGTCAGCGCTCACATGCGGGGTTCGAAAGCAGACATCTGGGACGGAGGCCACCGCATCCCATTCATCGTTCGCTGGCCCCATCACGTAGAACCGAGTTCCACTAGCGAGCAACTGATCTGCCTCACCGACTTGTTCGCAACCGCCGGTGAGATTCTCGGGAAAGACATACCGACTAAGTCGGCGGAGGACAGTGTTAGTTTCCTCCCTGCCCTGTCGAGTCACCCGATCCAATCGACTCGCGCTGGCGTGATCCACCATTCGTTTAGTGGTCACTTTGCGTATCGCTCCGATAATTGGAAACTAATCCTCGCACACGGCTCCGGCGGATGGTCGAGTCCCAACGAATCGCAAGCGAAGAACCTGCCCGAAGCTCAACTATACGACCTCGCCACCGATCCGGGTGAAACCAAAAACCTGTTCCCAGCTAAACCGGAAATCGCCAAGCAACTTTTTGCCAAGTTGGAAGCCGACGTCTTTAATGGCCGCAGTACGAAAGGTGACAAGTCGATGAACGATGTGGAAGAGATCGTTTTATGGAAAAGTCGAGTGGCAAAGAAGAAAAACAGGACTAACAACAAACCCAAGAAGGGCAAAGGCAAGAAGAAACGACCCGCGACAGCCGCCAAGGGCGAATCCAAGTAATCCTCATGTCGACGGTTCGAGTATCCGGCCGAGATCGCGCAGTCAACTCGGAGAAAACACGGGAAATCTTAGGCCAAGATATCTTTTGCCACTTTTCCGTGAACGTCGGTCAAGCGAAAATCTCGCCCGGCGTGTCGGAAAGTCAGTCGCTGGTGATCGAGTCCCATGAGATGCAGAATCGTGGCATGCCAATCGTGAATGTGCATCTTTCCTGCGACGGCTTCGTAGCCATAGTCGTCGGTGGCACCGTAGCTGAGCCCACCTTTGACTCCTCCGCCCGCCATAAATGTTGTATAGCCTTTGTTGTTGTGGTCGCGTCCATCACCACCTTGACCGTGTGGAGTTCGACCAAATTCTCCCGCCCAAATAACAAGCGTGTCCTTTAACAAATCGCGACGCTTTAGATCCGTCAACAAACCGGCAATGGGCTTATCGATCTGCCCACACTGAGTTTCCATTCCAGCCTTGAGATCATTGTGGTGATCCCAACTGCCATTGGTGAGTTCGACGAAGCGAACACCCGATTCCATCATCCGTCGCGCCAGTAGACATTGAGTTCCAAAATTGGTCGTATCGGCTGCGCCGATTCCGTAGAGTTCTTTAGTGGCTTGTGTTTCTTTCGACAAATCGACAAGTTCTGGCATCGTTGTCTGCATTTTGAACGCGAGTTCAAAAGACTGAATCATCCCTTCGACCTGCGGTTGGTGACTCTCTTTTTGCAACTTGCTCCGGTTCAGCTCTTGAATAAAGTCCAACTGAATTCGTTGGGCTTTCGCCGAAAGTTGAGAGTTCTTGATGTTGGGAAGTTGCGGCGATTCGCCAGTCTGAGCTGCGCCGCGACCCTGACCGCGAACCGACGCCCCAAGCTGAGTACCTTGATAAGCGGCGGGTAAAAAGGCACTGCCGAAATTCGCCGCGCCTCCCTGTGGATTCAGAACGATGAACCCAGGGAGATTTGTGTTCTCCGTCCCTAATCCGTACACCGACCATGCTCCCAAAGACGGTCGGACGAACTGAAAGCTACCGGTGTGAGCTTGAACGGTTGCCTGCGAATGATTCGGTTGATCGCAATGCATGCCTTTCAGCAAACACAGCTCATCGGCATGCTTGCTGAGATGCGGTAAAAGACTGGAAATCCACTGGCCGCTTCTGCCGTGCTGCTTGAACTCCCAAGGCGAGCCGAGCAGCGTACCGTTGCCTCCGCCGTAATTCCCTCGTTTCCCTGAATCTTTCGTCAACTGCGGCTTGTAGTCGAAAGTATCCACGTGCGACGGCGCCCCGCGCATGGACAAGAAGATCACACGTTTCGCGCGAGCGGCAAAGTGAGGCTGCTTTCCTACGAGTGGATTGGGAGCACCAGCGGCCCGCGTTTGCTCGCTCGCCATAGCAGCAAATGCCAGAGCCCCAAATCCACTGGACATCACTCCTAGAGCGTCACGTCGATTTAAAATTCTGCTCATGTTTCTGCTCGGCGAAATTAGAAGTAGTTAATTGGAAAAACTCGCGAATGGCTCGGTCGTTCAGGTCAATCTGTGAAGTCACTTAATTGAGAACACGGAATTCTGCGCTGGCCATCAGTCCCTGACAGAACATAACCAGCGCCTGCTGTTCCGGGTCCAGCTTGCTCTCCTCCTGCTCGATTTGCCGACCGCGATTCCTTGGCCCACGTCTTTCTTCTGCTTGCCCGCCTGGCCGTCGACGAGGTGGTTGAGTTGTGCCGACACTGGCGGGTGCAGAATTGGACGTAGCAGGTGTATCTTTCGCGATCTCCAACGTGAACGCCTTGAAGAACTGAAGACTTACTTTTACTTCATGTTCCGTCGGCAGGCGGCCGTAGGCGCGAATAAACGCCCATTTGATCCGTTCGTTTTGCGAGTCGTAACTCCCCCACAAATCGGAGGCCATGTACCAAGCTTGATCTCCGACGAACTGACTATTCATCAGGTACAACGCTTGCGAGGGAACATTGGTTTCCTCACGCTTGGCGTTAGTCGCGTTCGGGTCTGCAAAGTCAAACAGCTTGAGAGACTCTGGCACCATATCTCGAACCACAGACAAGTAAATTGAACGATGATAATAAGTCTTCGAGAACGAGTCTTCAGTAACACCGAATCTCAACCGAGCATTGCCGTATTCAGCGATCTCCGAACCCAACGGCCGCTCGAATTCCAACTTTCCACTATTGGCTAACATGGCATCGCGAAAGGCCTCAGCGTCCAACTGACGCGGCTTCATTCGCCATAGAAAGATATTCTCAGCGTCGGCGTCATTATTCTTCTCGTTGAAGTTGGAACTGCGTTGATACGTATCGGATAGTACGATCTCTCGAATGAGTGTCTTGACAGACCAACCGTTCTGCATGAATCGAATTGCCAAATAATCGAGCAACTCTGAATGAGCAGGTTTCGCCGTAGTGGCGCCCCAGTTGTCTGGCGATCGCTGCAGTGCATCGCCGAAAAGATGTAACCAAATCCGATTGACCATCACACGTGAGGTGAGAGGATTTTCCTTCGACGTGAGCCAACTAGCCAGCTCGCGGCGGCCACTCGAATTTGGACCGATGTCGTCCGTTGGAACGTCGCTAAGCACTTGCAAAAATCCGCGTGCCACCTGCTGAGCTGGCATCTCCACGTCGCCACGAACCAAAACATTGGCATCCACGGGACGCTCCAGGTCGTTGGCGCCCATCGCGTAAGTGCGGGTCTTACCGTTCTCATCCAGCGTTCCGAGGATACCTTCCAGCCTCGCAATCTGATTCCGCATCGCCACCATTTCTCGCTGGATAACCCTTTCGCCAGCCCTCCTCGCTGCGATCCGCTTGTCTTGCATCTCCTTCTGGATGGACTGGATCTTGTCTCGCATCCCCTGAATCTGTTGCTCGTCGTATTCTCGACCCAACAATTGTTCGTCGGCTTTCGGCAAGACGATCAAGTCCGCCGGTCTATGGTTTTGCAATCCGAATACAGTTCCATATAAAGTGTTTGTACTCTGAAAAATACCGGCGAGGGCGTAGTAGTCCGTTGTTGGAATAGGATCGAACTTGTGATCGTGACAGCGGGCACAGGCAACGGTTATGCCTAAGAATGCCCGGCTCATCGTATCCACCTGCTCATCCACCATGTCCATTCGAAACGTGCGTGGATTGCGATCACCTAACCGCTTAATGCCGATGGCGAGAAATCCAGTCGCGATCAAGTTCTTCTGGCGCTGGTCGACGTCATTCGTCGGCAGCAGATCGCCTGCTATCTGCTCCTGGACAAACTTATCATAAGGCGTGTCGGCGTTGAATGAATCGATAACGTAATCGCGATACCGCCAAGCGTATGGGAAAGTGAAGTTGGTGTTCCCTGATGATTCCGCATAACGAGCTACGTCGAGCCAATGCCGCGCCCAGCGTTCTCCGTACTGCGACCGCTCGAGCAACTCGTCAACTTTCGCTTCGATTGCACCACTGCGGTCGGTCTTCCAAGCAGCGAGAAATGTACGAACTTCATCTACAGTGGGCGGTAGTCCGACGAGATCAAAGTTCAAGCGGCG
>JBLHLE010000195.1:0-9101 GCA_047620805.1 Pirellulaceae bacterium | reverse complement strand
CCTCTCTAGTTGGCCAGATGAGACGTCTGCCAATCGGCAATCAGAAACGGGATCCGGGTTAGCGAGTGAATCAGACATGAAGCAACGCCAAATAGACCGGCGCAGTACGAAACTGCGCAAGAAGCGAATCAGAAGACCTCTTGCTAGCGAAACTCTCGAAGATCGTCTCTTAATGACGTTCGACTTTCGTTCCATTGATGGCACTGGAAACAACGAAAGTAATGGACGGAATGATTGGGGCGCGACCGACACTCAGCTCATTCGCAACGGCTACCCGGGCGGGTATCCCGACGGCTACGGCGACGAGATTCGCACCGCACCCAACCCCAGGGATGTCAGTAATGCCATCCACGCTCAGACGGAATCAGTTCTCAACGATCGCAACCTCAGCGACTGGGTGGTTCAGTGGGGTCAGTTCATTACGCACGACTTGGACCTGACTACCAACGATGCATCTTTTGATGATTTGTTTTCTGGCGGCACGGGCGACTTCAGCATTCCCATCAACGACGCCAACGATCCCCTCGGTCCCAACGCGATTCCTTTCCACCGTTCCAACTACGATCCGGACACGGGCGATACCGATCTAATACCGAGTCCTCCGCCACCGCCTGGGCGCCCACCGGCACCTCCGCGACCGGATTGGCGGGAACAGATTAACTCCATCACTTCGTTCATTGACGCCTCCAATGTTTACGGTTCGGATCAAGCGCGAGCCGATGCGTTGCGGACCTTCGCGGACGGTAAATTGAAGACGACGTCCAACGGATTACTGCCCGACTTCAACACGGGCGGATTTGCCAACGACGATCCGATCGGAATGGGAACGTCGCTATTCCTGCTCGGCGACGCTCGCGGCAATGAACAAACCGGCTTGACGGCCACCCATTCCCTTTTCATTCGCGAGCACAATCGCTTGGCCGACTTACTCAAAGCCAACGACAACGCGCTCACCGATCAGGAGATCTACCAAATCGCACGGAAGATCGTCGGCGCAGAAATGCAGATCATTACCTACCACGAGTTTCTGCCTGCGATGCTCGGCAACACCGCTCCTAGCGCCGCAGATTATTCCTACAACGACAACGTAGATCCCACCGTTACGAACTCATTTGCCTCGGCCTTTTTCCGCTACGGCCACAGCATGCAGTCGCCAAGTCTGGCGTTGGTCAATAACGATGGCAGCAGCGCTGGCGGGCTTTCGTTACGCGGTGCGTTCTTTAACCCCAACCTACTGACAAACGATACTGACGTTGTCGATCAGGTTCTCAAAGGGCTCGCCGTTCAGGTTGCCCAAGAGAACGACGCCTTGCTAGTAGATGACATCCGCAACTTCCTCTTTGGCCCTCCCGGAGCTGGCGGACTCGATCTCGCGGCCTTGGATATCCAACGTGGACGCGACCACGGCTTGGTCGGCTTCAACGAACTTCGTGGGGCTTATCAACTTCAACCGCTGCAAAACTACAGCCAATTAACTTCCGACGCGACGCTCCAGCAAACTCTCCAATCAATTTACGGAAATAACGTCAATAACGTCGATCCGTTTGTCGCGGGAGTTGTTGAAGACCATCTTCCCGGCACTAGTGTTGGACAAATGGTCCAACGCTCGATCGCAGATCAATTCACGCGTCTGCGCGACGGCGATCGATTCTTCTACACTGGAGACGTCGACCTACAGGAATCTGCCGTCACTTCCGTCATCGACCTCGATAACTTCAGTTTGGCCGAATTGATCAAAGCGAATACCAACATTACCAACATTCAGGATAATGTGTTCTTCGCGGCCAACGACTTCACAACTCCTCAAATAGAAAACGTCTACTTAAATCACGGTATGACTGACCCCCAACCGCTCCCCACTGGAGACGCTCCTGGCTCGTGGGCAGCACAGCGTAGCACACTGGGGAATATCGTTATCGAATTTAGCGAGCAAATGAACGTCTCTATAAATGACATTCAACTGACTAATCTCGGCATTAACGCACCTGTCGACCCGGACGAAATTATCGCGCTCGCTCCGAACTTGCTTGAGATCGACGGCGCGACCTTAACCATTAATCTGATGAGCATGGATCTGCCCGACGGAGCTTACAAACTCGAACTCTTGCCGACGATCACCAATACAAGCGGAATCCCCTTGGATGGAAACGGAGACGGCACAACAGGCGACGGCCAGACGATCAACGGAACTCCGCAGAACCATTTTTATCAACTCACGGCTGACTGGAGTGGCGACGAGGGCGTCTCCGTTTTCGACTTTACAATGTTCGCCTATTGGTTCGGCGAAGCGATCCCGGCCGCTCCGACTTACGTAGACCTGAATCACGACAATGGCATTTCCGTATTCGACTTCACCGGCTTCTCAGACCACTTTGGAGTTGGCATCCAATACCAAACTGCGCTTTCAGCCAGCGTCGCATTGCCAATTAACGTGGCCCCAAGTGACGTGGCCCCAAGTGACGACAACAGCGAAGGACAAGACGAGTTGCTCATTGGTTTGGTTGCCGAAGAGGTTTTGCGTTTGCAAAAGGAAATGCCATTTTTCACCGGCACTAAACGGAAAGAGCAGGTGGAACGTGCCATCGAAGATCTGGCCGAAGATTGGTTGCACCACCAGCTCCCGCTATTGCTCGACGTCTAGGTCCGAAGCCCAGGCAGGCAGCGCCTGACCGTGGCGATTCTCCGGAACATAGTGTTGGCTTCTAGCAACCTATAGTTCCGAGGTTCGTCCATGAAATTCTACATTACTTGCATCGTTCTCTTATTCGCGATTTGGCTAACGGCCGATGTGGCTTGTGGCGAAGACGGTACTTGGTACCTGCGGCAAGCCGACTGGCAAGGCTTTGATCAGTTTCATTTCAAAATTGCCGACCGCGGCGCATACATCGTGGAACCCAAAACGCCGCTGGCAGGCAAACCGTGGATTTGGCGAGCGAGGTTTCCTGGATATCACGCGGAGATGGATATCGCATTGGTAGACCAAGGATTTCACATTGCGTACGTCGATGTTGCCGGTCTGTTCGGCTGCCCAAAAGCGATGGAGATCGGCGATGCATTCTATAAGTTCGCAGTTGAAGAACGTGGACTTGCGAAGCAACCGGCATTGGAGGGCGTTAGCCGAGGCGGATTGTTTGTTTACAACTGGGCAGCTCGCCATCCCGATAGGGTTTCCTGTATCTACTGCGACGTACCCGTTTGCGATTTCAAGAGCTGGCCGGGCGGAAAGGGGCGTGGATTGGGGTCCGCTCCGACCTGGAAGCAATGTTTGAGCGTTTACGGTTTAGACGAAGACCAAGCCCTTGAGTATGAGAAGAACCCTATCGATCATGCAGAAGTTCTCGCGGCGGCAAAGATCCCATTGCTACACGTCGTAACGGAGAACGACCGAGTCGTGCCGCCAACAGAAAACTCCTACGTCCTCAAAAAGCGGCTCGCAGATGTAGGACACACACTGGAAGTGATTTCGGTTGCCGAAGGCACCGCCAAATCATGCGGTCATCACTTCACACACAACGAACAACAACGCGTTATCAACTTCATCAAGAAGCATGGCGCAAAGTAGCTCCCGAAATTTCAAGGGAAGAAGAAAGGCAATTACTTCGGTCACCGTTGGATTTCTAAAGAAAAATAGTATGCGTATTCCGACTTGGGATCGTATTCCGACTTTGATCTAGTGCTATGCCACATCACACCATAGCCCAAGTGAAAAGCCTCGCCGCCACTGACTTCGATTCGACTCGGCGGGCCTTGCCGCATGGCTTGGCGACCAAACATGTTGGCGACGAAGACACCATAACCTCGATTGTGCCACCACGACTCTCGCTGGTTTTTCGGTGATCCGAATATCGTCACACCAACCTGTCGACCGTTAATGGCTCCAGAGTAATCACACCATTCTGCAGGTCGTCCCCACGTCCGTTGGGCGGATGTTAAACCCATGCTGTTGGTAATCTGCCCATTGCCACCGTCTTCGCGAATGGGCGAGGCGACGCGAACTCCCAAGCCCATCTCTTCCTGATCGCCGAAGTAAAAGTCTTCATTCGATGTAAACTTGGACGTCGTGGTCAGCAACACGCCATTGGGCCGTGCGTGAAATTCGTACCGGCAAGTCTCAATACAAACAGTGCTTTTTCCAGCGGCGGATTGGTACCGGTTGCGTACCGTAAAGCCTGCTTTCCCGAGGCCGGTCTTCGGCTCTTCCACAAATCCATCGTGTACGCATTTGGCTTGCAAACGCCAGTAATCGTTTCCGCTAATATCGCCGAATGCCAAAAATATTCCCGGATGATAATCCGCGTGGTCACTCGGGTCTCCTTTTTGAGGAGGATGGTTTCTCGTAACCTGTTCGCCGTTAGGAGTGCGAACGTGAGCGAAAAACGGCCGCGAGGTCTTTGCGTCGGCATAGTAATACGTCGCAATTGCTACCTCGCCGTCAAAGATCTGAACGCTGCCGTCGCTCTTCTTGAACGAAATCGGACGACTGGCGTTCGCAGAATACGTCTCTTTTGGAGCGGCAGGACGAGGTCCATTCGCAGGACGCGTATCTGCAACTCGTTCCGGTCTCGGAGTTTCACCTTTCGTCTCTTCCTCAACTCGATTGTCGCTCGCGTCGACCTTCTCGTCCAATAACCACTTGGTGATGTCGGCGACTTGCTGAGGTTGCAGAAGATGATCGTAAGCTGGCATCGGCGACACCTTGGAACTTGTACGTTCATCGATGTCGCTGAGTTTAACGACAACGGTCGTTCCCTCCGGCTGCAACAGCGTAATGGCATCCGCAGTTTGTTCCTTGAGAATCCCATTGACCGCTTTGCCAGCGACAGTCACGATTTGCTGAGTGGTGAACCCCTCCTTGATATGCGCACTGGGCTGCAAGATCGATGTCATTACATGCTTCGCATCATTGCCTTTCACCAAGTGTTGTAAATCGGGGCCAAAGCTCTTGCCGCTGGCGTCGGCTCGATGGCACTTCACGCAACCCGCACCGACAGACACGAAGAACAGCGCCTTGCCGCGAATTGCATCCGCGTTTTCCAAAAGCTGCAACGACTTTGCAACCGTCGTCGCGGTCTTAAGTTCAGGAATCGCCATTGGCTGAACAATAACGACATAGTTTGACTTGCCGCCAGAATTACCATCCTCTCCGTTACCTCCGACTTTTATTTCCCCGGCCGGGAACGTCTTTTCGTAAAGGACGAAGTTAGCATCGTTCGTTGTGACGCGATGACCGGTCTTTATAAATCCAATTGTTTTGTCTGTTAGCCAGCCTGGCGGCTCGGCCACTCGAGTGTCGTGACCAACGAAAACCCTGGTTGGTATTACCGCACGCAGAGTAAGGAAATTGCTGCCCGTCGAACCGGAATCTTCGTTTGCCGTCTGCACAACCATTGCCCCAATCAACTCGTTCGGAATTGTCTTAAAGCGATAGTTGCGATCCGTATATGCCAGCTGCCCAGATTGCAGGCCGCCTTCGACAATTCGATAGTCGTGACCCGATTTGGCTTTCGCCGCATAGACACCACTTCTTTGCGCCAGCTCGCTCGCGGCAACTATCTTATAGTCCTCGCCGACTACCGACCCGACTCGGTTTCCCCCCGAGTTTCCCCCTGATTTCGCCAACCACAATGCAGCTATCCCCCGGACTCGATCATCTTTATCGCTCAACAAAGGCTGCACAACAGCCGGCTCCAAGACTCTGTCTTCGGCGAGCGCCAATAAGGCGGCGAGTCTCGTGCCAGCGCGGGGCGAGCTTAACAGAGCCACAACCTTATCGGGAGTTGCCATGACGCGGATCGCCTGCCAAGTCGCGTAGAACACGACTCGATCACTCTCGAGCGACGCGACACCGGCGAGGTTGTCGACCAGCTCTTTTACGTTTGCTCGCCGAGTTGCTTGGACGGCGGCAAGTCTAACTCGCGGTTCTCGATCGCTAAGACACTGGGACAACGCCTCTTCGGATATTGCCGAACCAGCTCGACTAGCGCGATAGGCCATCACTCTCAAAGCCTGAACCCGGGAGTTCGGACTCCCCGTTTTGTTCTTTGCCATCCGCTCTAGTTCAGTCGCACAAATTGCGGACTCTAGGTCGATTCGACCGATCGTCCAAATGATCCAAGTCTCTTGTGCAATAGGTATATTCCCGGTAGCTAACAGATCGAGCAGAGGTCGCACAATCCTATCGCCGCGACCGATCAACTCTTCCTGAGCGTTTGAACGCCAGATTGGGAGCGGACTACCGAAGTCTTCGACCAATTCGTTTATGCTCCAACGGCCAATCGGTTTCAATCGCTTGGCCGATTCGGCGGCATTCTGGTGCCTCGTTCGTTTATAGGTAACCCGATAGATGCGTCCTTCGTTAACCTGTTCTTTCTTATCGTTCCACTTAACACCGTACTCGTTCCCCCAACCAAGAATATAGAGGGCGCCATCCGGTCCGACTGCGATGTCGGTCGGTTTGAAAAGTGTTTTATTAGATGTCACAAACGGCTGCCAAGCACCGCCATCTGGCTGAATCAAAGCGCCGTCCCATTTTGGTCGGTACATGTACGTAGTGCGGTTGAGCCAATCGTTGAAGAACCAGACGCCGCGGTATTCTGGCGGGAACGTCGGCTCGTCGAAGTAGACGATACCGGTACCCGAACCATGAAAAACAGAACCAGTAATCGGCGCCGTTGGCAAATGGTTCTCGCCCGACCAATGGGCACTCCACGGGTGTCCCCATCCAAAGTGCGAACCGAAAAACGGCATAAAGACACGATCGCCTTCATTCTGATCGTTGTCAGTTCCCTGGAAATTGAAACCGTCGTCGAAGGCGATATCCCATGGATTTCGATACCCGCGGGAAATGATTTCCAGGTTCGCGCCGTCATTGTCACAAGCCAACACTCCCCCTTCGCGGCCCCAATCGTCGGCCGGATTGTGGAAGGCATGTTTATATTCAGCTGGACTCGTAACGATAGGTTCGGGGAAATCGGGAGTTCCCGCGGGTGCGGATACGCCCCACAATTGACGAAACGGCAATGGCGCGATGCGCCCCGGCTTTGTGAGCCCCTTCGAATTACCCTTGGACATATACATCCGACCGTCCGGCCCCCAATTCAATCCATGAAGACCGTGCTCGAGATTTCCAAGATCTGTGTAAAGTAGCGTGTAGCGATCCGCTACGTCGTCGCCGTCCAAATCCCGCACGATGGTCAAGTCGGGAGCGTTTGCAATCCACAGATCGTCACCGTGCCAAGCAAGCCCTTGTATACAGTTAAACCCTGTAGCAAACTTTTTCTTGTCTTCGAAGACTCCGTCTCCATCGCGATCAATCATGATGTACACGCTGTCGCCGGGAGTTTGTGGAGTCGGATTGCGATATTGCGGTCCCATGCCAACGCATAGCCTGCCCTCCGCATCGAACGCCATAGCGCAAGGATTACTGACGAGTGGCTCCTTAGCCGCGAAGGAAATTGAAAACCCCTCCGCGACTTTCGGTAAATCTTTCGCGTCTGCGGCCTGGCACGAGCCACTCGACGACAGCGCCGCGACAGACATCAAACAAGAGAAAAATAAAGTCCGCTTGGCTCGAGTTAGCAATCGCGATACCGCCGCAAATAGCTCTAGACTTGAACGTCGAATCACGGGTGACCTCTGTTTCGCTGGCTGCGTTTCTCTGATTTAGTATTTGTGCGACCGGTGTTGTTGTTTGGCTCGACTTAAACTGCGTCTCGTTGCGGGGACTCGGCAAAGTAGACTGCGGACGATCGACCTTCCCGCTCGATTCAATTAAATAAACAAGTCCTCGACCAACCACTCGAGATCGAGTTCATCAAACGCAATGCCAGCCACCGTAACCTCGACCTTTTGACGACCGTCCTCTTTTTGCGAGTTCGAATAACAGCGAGTCAACCGCGTCAGGAGCTGGCGATTGTTGTACGCCGTCACTAGTTTTATCCTCGCGAATTACGTCTTCACGTGATCCTGGCAGATCGACGGGTGCAGCAGCGAAGGCGATCGGAAATACGATCGCCTTGCCAAAGTTTGAGCTAAAGCGAGTGAAGTCGAACACGCTAACGCCACCGTCTATGTTCATGTCGGCGTATTCGGGAGCGAGCCCTCCAGCGGCGACCGTCGACTCGCCGAACCAGTAGCTAAACGTCGAGAAATCAAACACGGAAATGCCTAGGTCTCCGCTAAATTCGGAGGTCAGCTGAAAAATCTTATTGGCCACGCTACCGGCGACCGAGTAGGAATCGCCGGCGGTGCCGTTGCTATCGCCGTCGAGCAAACTGCCCGAATAGTCCGACACCGATCCTGGTACATCAATTCGCAGGACGCCTTCCGGAATCAATCCTTGTGGCAAGTGTATTTGAACTACGGAGCTCAATTGAGTCATTGTGGCGCCGCTGATATCGACGACAACATCGGAGTCGTTTGGTGCATTGACACCGAGATTCGTGATTGCGAAATCGCTTAGCTCTACATTCACAGGTTCGCTGAACGTAATTGTTAGCGTGTGAATGTAGCTCTGCTGTTTAGCCCAAGATGATGGCTGAGTTCCACTCTGGAGATCGGCTGGATCAACTGGTGCTGTGAAAAACGGAGCGGATATCAATGCGTGACTTGACGCGTTCGCCTCGGCTGAAACAACTGTCGGCAGCTGGACAATCGTCGAACCCGGTGTCGGTCCATCCGCACTCCACGATGTGGGGTCGTTCCCCCAAAGCGACTCACTAACTCGCCGCAGTGACGTACCGTTTCCGTCGGCGTGAATTGGCCAAGGGGCAGCATCGTCGTAATCGACTTCATCTTCCACGAGGAGTGGAATAACCGTCGGGTCATCTAGCGGCGGGTCAACGGCTCGCAACAGCGTCACGCGGTCGCCACCGTTGCTCAGTTGCCGCCGGTAGCCGCCGACCACCATCACTGATGCGTCGATCGAATAGAAGTCGCGAAACTGCTGTAGCCAGTTTGCATTGACCGGGTCGGCGGGGTCGCGAGAGGTCACGACCAGCGTCTCTCCACTGGGGAGCATTGTATTCTGCGAGAAGGTGAAGCTGATGCCGCCGTCTAGTTCCCAATTCGACAGATCCTCGTCGGTCCCTGTCGGATTAAAT
>JBLHLE010000194.1:0-9117 GCA_047620805.1 Pirellulaceae bacterium | reverse complement strand
TGGCAGCTAAGATGGTCGCCTTTCGCTCCGCGAAAGAGTGCTCTCCTAACGTACTTTCGCGGAGCGAAAGCCGACCATCCGCCGCGACAAGCCCGACGGTACCTTTGCCAAATACCCTTAAGTCCTCGCTATTTGGACCAAGCCCGACGGAAGCACGAAATGAGAACATCGACAGCCAGTAATACCAACTCCCGTCAAACAGCTGGCAGATGCCACTTGAAGGATCTGGCATTGGATCGTAAACTTGTAGCCTGACGAGCCAGAGTGGCGGAATGGCAGACGCGCTGGATTCAAAATCCAGTGGGGGCAACCCCGTGTGGGTTCGAGTCCCACCTCTGGTACTTGAGAACTGATAAGGACTTACGTTACTTCAAACGTAAGTCCTTTTTTCGTGCGCTGCCAACTTGGCCCAATCCTCCGAGCCCCAACGGGGACGGCCCTAAACAAGCTGTGTGCACCATTTGGCACGCTAGCCCCGCGTAGGCACTCGGGATCGACTGTCGAGCGAACTCGAAAATCGGCAAACGCTTCACTCTCAACGGACCACGCTACAGTTGTCCCGGAAACCTCGTGTGGATAAAACGGGGTGATCCGCCGCTCTACAACGGCTCCGCCAGGCCCTGGCTTACTTGACGGAACTGCGGAGTACACGAAAGCCGAGGAGGGGGTTGCGGCCGTCGGGCATGTGCCCGTGGCGGGACGCCGACCGGCAGTTCTCCGGGTGGTCGTACCAGCTACCGCCCCGGGACACCCGGCGCGTACCTAATGCTGGTCCAACAGGGTCCACTGCCGGCGAAGACGCATAATAGTCGTCACCATACCAGTCTGCGCACCATTCAAAAACGTTTCCGTGCATATCATACAGCCCCAGCACATTCGGACGTTTCTTCCCAACTTGGTGCGCATACATCTCGTCAACATCCGCAGCGTTTTCATCGAACCAAGCATGTTTCCCCAACTGTTTCATTTCGTCGCCAAAGCTGTACAGTCCCGAGTCCGAACGCTGTGCCGCACATTCCACTCCGCCTCAGTCGGCAAACGGTAAGTCCCTCCAGCACGCGCACCCAATTTCCGACAAAACTCAGTCGCGTCTTCCCAACTGACATACGTTGCCGGATAGTCCCTGCCCTTCTTCACGTAATCTTTGTCTTTCCAAGGTTCCGTACCCATCACCGCCTTCCACTGCTCCTGTGTCACCTCCGTCGTTTGCAAGTAAAACGACTGGCTCAGCCTAACACGGTGACTTGGATATTCGCCCTCGAAATACTCATCCTCCGTGTCGAATAGCTTCGCCAATTCACTCGCCGGTTTCGTCAAGCCCATCATGAACTCACGAGCCGGGACCAGGACAAATTTCATCCCGAGGCTGTTGGCAATGGATCCTGCGGCCCCACTCAGTTTCAATTCAACGATGCTGTTGATAATCGGGTTCACCGTCTGCTGCTCCCGACCATTCGTTTTCTCCCGAACCTTGTTCCGCACATCCCGATAAACGTCGGCGGAAAGGCCATTGGCGGTAAGCTCCGAATCGCCGGACTCGCACCGTTCCAACAGTGATTGCGTAAAATCGCCGTGCCCCCAATCCTTGTGCTCGAAAGCGCGTTCGCTCGCCGAACACGCAAACAGCGCTGCGGTACCGGGTGGCAGGTCGGCTACGCGCAGTTTGCTGCCAAACGCCCGACCGCGAGCTTGGCTGGGACCTTCGCGGCAGCAGTCGGCGAGCAACAACCGGTTGCCCGCGCCGCATGTCGATAGTGCGTCGAGGACTGAACGCATGGAGACCATCGATTCCGGCTCCAGTTTCGGCTGACCATTTTCGTCTCGCACCGAGCGACCTTGCGAGTCCTTCACGATGCGAATCCCCGTGTCGTACGGACCAAAGAAGGCGGCTTAGCCGTATTGCACGCCATGACCAAACAGGCCAATCACGACAACGCCCTCATCCGCCCCTTGCTGGGACAACTTCTTCAGTTCTGCAGTAATCGGGTCGCCGGTGGCCCGCTTCCCAACCAGCGTCACGACAGTATAACCCGACTTCTTCAGTAGTTCGCCAACAGCTATCGCATCGGCTTCTGGATATGCTAGCTCAGCGTCATTCATCCGCGCATGGTCGTACTTCGCAACTCCGACCAACAGCGCGTATTTGTTAGCGGCAGCGACGACGTTCGCTACCATCAGCCAACAGGCGTAAATCAAAACAAGTGTCTTTCGGGTTCGGGGCATTTGTAGCTACCTGCGTTGATTGTTTCGTTTCCGATTGCAATTCGTCCAAACCGAAGAAGACGCTTCCGTTACAGCACCTCCGTCGCCGCTCCGCTGGCTCCTCCGAGCCTCCACTCTCGCTCCTCTACCACGGCTCCGCCGTCCCTGCCTTACTTGACGGAACTGCGGAGCACACGAAAGCCGAGGCGGTAGTGCCGGAAGTCGGGCGTGAACCAGTTGCGGTTCGCCGACCGGCAGCGCTGCGGGCTGCTGTACCAGCTACCGCCCCGGCTCACCCGGTACGAGCCCAACACCGGCCCAGCAGGGTCAACCAAGGAGCCCGAACCGTAGTGTTCCGCGGCGTACCAATCCAAACACCACTCGGAGACATTTCCGTGCATATCATGCAACCGCCATGCGTTGGCTAACTTTCCCCCAACTTGGTGTGCGTAATGATCATTCTTCTCGTTCCCACGGAGAGGTCCACCACACCAAGCGTACTCCTTCAAATTCGCGTCATCGCTTCCAAAGCTAAAAGCGGCCGTCGTCCCACTCCGGCAGGCGTACTCCCATTCGGCTTCGGTTGGCAGGCGGTATTCCTCAACCTGGCTCAGTCGGCCAGCAGACCGTTCTCGGCTCGTTAGTTTCTCGCAGAAAAGCAAGGCATCTTCCCATGAAACGTAGCTCGCCGGATAACGATCACCCTCGCGTTCAAGGCCCTTCCCGTCCCATGGTTTGGTCTGCATAAGACCGTGCCACTCACCTTGAGTCACTTCATATTTCCCGAGCGAAAACCCTCGGCTGATGGTCACGTTAACCTGTGGTTCGTCACCGGACCGATCCTTTTCGGTTTCGGGACTGCCCATCGTGAACTTGCCGGCTGGGATCCAACAGAACTTCATTTTCAAACCGTTATCCGACGACTCATCACCGGGTCGCCGGGAAGGAGTCAGCTGAAAGTCCACGGTACCGCTGCTAAAGGCGTATACCGTCTGCTTGGACCGACCGTTGGTTTTTTCGCGAACCATCGCGCCCACGCTTTCATACAAATTGTCGGACAGAGTTCCCGACAAGACCTTCCCCGACTGTGCCATCGCACGAGTGTGTTCCAAAAACGCGTAAGTGAACGCGCCGTGTTTCCAATCGTCATGCTCAAACGCTTGCTCATTAGCCGAGCAGGCAAACATGGCAACAGTACCCGGTGGCAGATCCTGCGTGGTCAACGTCGTCCCAAACGCTCGTCCGCGGGCGCGACTTGGATCCTCGCGACAGCAATCGGCTAACAACACGCGGTTGCCGGCGCCGCAAGTCGTCAGCGCATCCAAAATCACGCGCATGGAAATCATCGAATCCGGGTCGGGTTCCCACTTTGGCTGACCGTTGTCATCTCGCACTGTCTTGTTCTGCGAGTCTTTGACGACGCGGATCGACGAATCGTAGGGAGCGAAATACGCTTTTTCACCGTACTGAACGCCGTGTCCGAAGAATCCCAAGACGACTGCACCCTTGGACGTTCCTTCGTTCCCCGCACTCGTTAAAGCCGCCAAGATCGCGGTGCGAGTTGCCCGTTGCCCCAGCAGGACATCGACGCTATAGCCTGATTGCCGCAACAGGTCCGCGACGGACGCCGCGTCCGCCTCTGGAAATTTGAGTTTCGAATCGTTCATCCGATCATGTCGGTATTGCGTGATCCCAACCAACAACGCGTATTTTTCCGCAGCTTGCACCGACGTCGCTACCACGGTCGTCAGCCCAACGATCACACTCAAAACCAAGGTGAACGGACGGAGATCGAATCGCCGCGATTGGTTGCCTAGAATTCTCTTCATTGTCGCTCCGGGTTTCGATAACGAATGCTGATACTGGCAATGGGTGAATCGCGTCGTGTCATTTGTTGGACAGTATAAGCGACATCCAACGGGCGGCCTTTGCCCACTTCACCAAACTTCCTGGATGGAAGCACCTCGCCCGATGGCACTGCTTCGTAAAAATCGACATGGACAATTCCCTGGTTGTGCCGACTCCTCATCTCCGTCGCGGCACCGTTCCCTAACGTATTGACAACAAACTCGAAGACGTTTTCTTTGCGTGTCTTGGTCGTCTTTAGCCAACCGGCAATCGCGTGTTCGCCAGGCTTGCGGCCGTTCGACCTGGGGACCATGAATCCGTGGTATTCAACGTCGTCGATCGAAAATGTATTGGCTACGTCCAAGCCATCGATCGATACATCGGCCGAGGCATCACATCGTTGGTCGTGGTTTGCCAAGACAATTGCGAACGTGTCAGTGACGTCCAGTTCGACGAAGGCAAAGCCGTTTAGGTTACGCGGAGTCAACGGGACCGCCTTGCCTTGACCACCTACGCGTTTGTAAACGGCGACGGCGTGCTCCGCACTCCCCTTTACCGTAACAAAGTGCTTGTCGCGCACGCCAAATTGAGGATCGATCAACGCGCCGGCCGCTGCCTTGTTACGCACCTCGACGTCCGGCGTGTCAGGCAAGGCGATGGTCGCTCCGGCGATCCTGACGATATCTGCGGATCGGTTGATTTCCCTGGTGACCGTCTGAAGTTTACGAAACTTGAACTCAATCGTAATAACGAATTGAATGACACCCAGATCCTTGTTCTCGGGCAACTCGCCGGGAAGAAACTTGTATTCCCCGTTCACGACCAAAGGAGATTCCTCTGCGAGAAAGGCCTTCATCTGCGTCTTGAACGTTCGCTCAAACTCCAAGTCGAAGTTACTGTCGGGCAGATTCGGTCCGCTGAACTTGCCCAGGCGCAGTTTGCGTCCCTCAATCTCGGTATCCGCCTTCATTTTCTCCTTGAGTTCCTCGACAGCAGAAAATAACTGTCCCGAGAAACTCATGTCGATTCTTCGCGATTGTGCATCGACCGTCGATGGCAACAATGTGATGAGCAATAGCAATGAGATATGAGATATCGTTTTCATCGAATGGTTTCCTGTTCGCGTAAAAAACGCATCGCCGATCGGCGGAATTCATTAAGTCGCATTGTCAGCGGGGATCGTAGCCGAATTGTCGGGCTACCTGTCGCATGAGCGGGAACGTCGCGGGTGATTCCCACGCGGCACGCTTGATCGTGCCACCATCTCGCAGTAGGACGCGTAATCCCAACTGCCGTAGTCGCGGATCTGCCTCGATCGCGCCGCGGAGGCGGTCGACACTGATGTACAAGTCGGCGGCGACGGTTTCTATCCGCATCGGTTCGAGATGGTAATGACGAGCCACTTCGCCGACCGGTTCGGGCAACGACTTTATGTTCCCTTCGGCCACGAAGTCGCGAGTCGCTTCGGCCAGACTCCGCGCGAAGAGCTTTCGATCTTTTTCCAATAGGCGGCGAAATTCTTTATCCTCGGGGTAAATTCGGCGGACGTGATCGCGTGCGCTGCCCACCACGCCTGAGAAACGACGGACTTCGTCGTCGGGCGGTTCAATCATGCCGCCCCGGTGGCACGCGATGCACGACAGGCCAGACACGATCTGCTCATTGCCCGAAGTACGTAGCGAATCGGCGACAACCTCAATCGGTCCCGCCTCAATTCGATTTCCTCGGGCGTCCACTAGCAGATAGGCCTGCAGTCCGTTCGGCAGGCTGAAGATGATCTCTCCACCGTCGTGGATGAATGCTAACTCCCTGAATTGGTTACCATCGAACGATGGCCCTAACGGAAACTCGCTTAGGATCGCCGTGCGGTTACTCGATTTGAAATCATAGCTCTTCCAATAAAAGCCGCCGGACTTCATCGCGTGCCGTTCGACCAAGCGATTTTGGCCGGAAATTCCACTTTCGGTGAAACCCGATCGCCAGACATTGCCTCGGACGATGTTGTCAATGACATCGACTCCGAGATACTGCTCCAGGTCGACATCAGTCATCCGCTTGGGGTTGGCAGCGTCGTCAGTTGCGGCACGGCGTTCCAGCAACTCGGGTAGCTCAAGGTCGTAAACGAGCTTGTAATACAGTGGCGGTTTTGTCCCCACCGAAATTAGCCAGTCGGCCCGTAGGGAAACCGGAGTGCGGTCGGAAGCGCGGAGATCCCGAATGTCCTCGTCGATCTCCTTCAGATCGACGTCCTCGAAAGACCCAAACGAAAGCGCGTACGGGTAAGCCTGTGAGAGTGCGTTCCAGTGCTCTCGATTCCAACCAAGCTTGACGATATCCACAGCGTAGACGGTCCTTGCCTCATCAATCGCTTCCGGCGGCACGAGCAAGGACTCCCAACTGAGACTATTGAGCGTCTTAACAAGAGCCAGTCGTGTTGCATCCAGTTGCTCCTGATCGACGATCGGGTCGTTGTGGAGATGCGTCAGAGTAAGGTATCGAATGTTGAAGCGATCGTCCCGAGGCCTTGCACGCAAGTCGGCGCGAATGGTCAGCAGTTCATCCTTGAGCGTGATTGTTGGTCGGGGCGTGGGTTTTGGAATTTCCTGAGCACCTGAGTCGATCCACTGCTTCACAATCTGAACGTCTTCCGCCGATGGACGAGGTAGCTGGGGCCGGTTTCGGGGAGGCATGCGGCCACGAAACATCGCATTGTAAATCTCAGATCCTTCGTGATCTCCGTCGACAATCATGCTTTCATCGAGCAGAGAAGAAATGTCCAAGACATTGAAGGCATAGCCGGACTCCGAACCCTGTCCCTTGTGACATCGGTAACAGTTTCTTCGCAGGATCTTGCCAACCTGTTTCGCCAAATCCCCTTCGTCGGTGGCAGAATCCTGGCCATAGGCCACCGCCGACCAAGAGAAGACTACGAAGATCAACAGTACTCGTGACATTTCGCACCTCGGCCTTGCAATTGGGGGCAATGTTTATAACTTCATTCAACACATCATACACGTTTCGATTGACCACTATTTTTATCGTGCCGGAATCGGGCCGGTCGAAAAAGTCGTGGACCAATGTACTCCGTATGTTGAGGAAACGCGTACCGGGCCGGCGATCTTCCCACGAACGCAAAAAAAAACGCCCCCCGAGGCTTCGCGTTGCGCTACTAGCACGGAGAGGCATAATGGCGAGTTTAGCCGACCCGCGAAGATCGCGTCCGGCAGGAAAGTGACCGGTTCCGTCAATTTGGGACGTCCATCCCCTATCTGCGGAGCTGCGGAGCTGCGGAGCACACGAAAGCCGAGGTTGTTGTTCCGGTTGTCGGGCGTGTTCCAGTTGCGGTTCGCCGACCGGCAGTTCTGCGGGTTGTTGTTCCAGCTACCGCCCCGGTTCACCCGGTTCGAGCCCATGGTCACTCACCAAGTCACATTTGAGCACATGATCGCGCAGCCGCCAACTCTTTACACCCCCGGCTTTCGCAAAAGCCGTCAACGAATCGGCCCGCCGAGCAGCCTCACCTTCGGAAATGGCGCCGGCCTCCAGTAACTGCCCAAGCCGCCGAATACTCATGCGATAACGTCGACGACTTCGTCGACCTAACTGCAATCGATCCGCAAACACGCGGCATCCTAAGAACTCCAGTCCGCGTCTGGCGTCTGCAAACTCTGGCGGTTTTGGCGAAAGGTCAAGCTCCTCCACTAAGTACGCTTCACACTTTTGCGCCGTAACGGCTAGGCCTTTCTTAGTGTTACCCCAGATCACACAGTCATCCATGTAACGCAGATAGCCGGGTATTCGAAGAACTTCCTTGACGAATCGGTCGAACCACCCGAGAAAGAAGTTCGCAAAATGCTGAGATGTCAAACTGCCAATCGGCAACCCTCGCGAGGGATTCCCTGGTTCCTCGTGACGTCGAACGATCTTCTCAAAGAGTGTTATCAGCCGGGCGTCTTTGAATCGACGTCGCAGTCGGGCTAGTAAAATGTCGTGCGAGATGCTTGGAAAGTAACGTCGCATGTCAAGCTTTATCGCATAGGGGAATCGCTTGCAGAAATAACGGGCCCTCCCTAAGGCCGCGATCCGCCCCTTGCCCAAGCGGCACGCGAACGTGTCGGCAATGAGAAAGCGATCCATCCATGGTTCACAGACATTCATGATCGCGTGATGAACAACTCGTTCCGGAAAAATCGGTGCAGTAATTGTACGTATTTTCGGGTCGTATATGACAAATTGATGGGCTCTCCCAACGCGGAAAGTCTCCGCGCGTAGCGCCTCTGACAATTCCATTAAGTTGCGGTCCAGGTTTACTGCGAAACTTCGTACTTCGATGCGGTCGCGCTTGCCTCTCGCGGCGCGATAGAACGCTTGGCGGAGGTTGTCACGGCCCAAAATCTCGTCAAACAGACGACTCGCCCTTTTCATCAATATTTGCCTCTCGATTCGCGATTACGTCGAGGACCCGTTCGCCGTATTTCTTAATTTTCGCGTCGCCAAGCCCTTCAATCTCCTTAAGACCAGCTCGATCGCGCACTTGCCGCTGGACAATCTGAGCCAACTGCTCGTTTGTGAACACGGCGTATACCGGGACTCCTTCTTCGGCCGCCATGTCCTTCCGCAGTTCTCGCAATACCGCGAAGTTCTCGAACTGCTGCGGAGTGAGTATATCCCGATAATCAACCCGTTTCCCTTGACTCCCCGCACCCGCCCGAACGCTGGTCTCCAAGTAGTCAACGCAAATCGCCCAGAACGAGTTGGAGCCCATCGGCACCCACTGACGGTCCACCGACAACACTCGGTGGCTACGTAGAAAGGCGTTGAGTTCGCCCTCGCCCTTCTCGCAACCACATGCCGGTATCTGGATAAAATGAAACGCCATGACTTACCTGTTCAGTTTTGCATTGGCTCCTCGACCACCTCGGACGCGCCATCCGCGACGCTTCCGTTACGGCACCTCCGTCGCCGCTCCGCTGGCTCCTCCGAGCCTCCACTCTCGCTCCTCTACCACGGCTCCGCCGACCCTGGCCTACTTGACGGAACTGCGGAGCACACGAAAGCCGAGGAGGC
>JBLHLE010000193.1:0-9138 GCA_047620805.1 Pirellulaceae bacterium | reverse complement strand
CGATGGCTTGGGCGTTACAATCGATCTGTTTACTTATAGCGACTCTGGGAATTGGCCCGGCCGCGCCGATGGTAACGCGAGCAGCCTGGAGCCAATTGACCTCGATGGCAATCTCAACGACCCCAACAACTGGCGTAGCAGTCGCGACTACGACGGTTCGCCCGGTGCGGCTGGCTACGGCGGGTTTCAGGACGTTATTGTCAACGAAGTTCTGGCCCATACCGACCTGCCCTCTGTCGACTCGATCGAACTCTACAACACTTCATCCGACCCCGTGAATATCGGCGGCTGGTGGATCAGCGATAGCAATAACTACTTCAAGTTTCGGATCCCGGTTGCGACGTTCATTCAAGGTTTGTCGTACCTCGTTTTTGACGAGACTCAGTTCAACAGCAGCGGCGGTGTGGCTCCCAACGACTTCGGGTTAAGTGGTTCGCGCGGCGACGACGTCTTTTTGCTGACCGTCAATGCCAGTGGTGACCCCGATCGGTTCGCAGACAGTGTCGACTTTATGGCGCAAGCCAATGGCGAATCTTGGGGACGTTGGCCAGACGCGGTGGGCGATTTGTACCCGCTGATTAGCAGCACGATCGGAATTGAGAACTCCGGTCCCCGAGTCGGCCCTGTGGTGATTACCGAGCTAATGTACAACGCTCCAGACCCCGATGGCGTCGGCGGAATCGACCCAGCTAATTTGGAGTTTATTGAGATCGTCAACCCGACCAGTTCTCTGGTCGACTTGACTTATTGGGAGATAAATCGCGGCGCCGACTATGCGTTTTTACCGGGCGAATCAATTCAGCCCGGTGAAGTGATCGTTGCCGTGGCGTTCGATCCCAGTGTTCCAGCGAACGCGACGCTAGTCATTGATTTCCGAAACTATTATGGCATAGACGACACGGTGCGGTTGCTGGGTGGTTTTAACAACCGATTGGATAACACCGGCGAACGAATTCAACTCATCCGCCCCGATGCGCCTCCGCTGGGCGAGCCCAACTTTATTCCTTTGTTACTTGAGGACGAAGTCCGATATTCTTCGACGGCGCCGTGGCCCACAGAGCCTAATGGAACCGGGGACTCGTTGAATCGCGCTGGAGTTAATGCATGGGGCAATGATCCAGCCAGCTGGGGCACCGCGTTACCCTCGCCCGGTTCCTTTGATTTTAGTGCGCCCCAAGTTATCGACTTCGCCCTCAACAGCGATCAGGTCGACCCGCTCGACCTGCCCAAGGGTGCACAGCCGTCAAATTGGGCCAAGCAGCGTAGCGACATCGCCTCAATTGTCGTCACGTTTGATCAATCAATGAACCTAACGGTGGCCGATATTGTGCTCACCAATCTTGGAATCGATGCCCCCAATGACGTCGATCAGGTAATTTCCCTGACACCAGGGCACGTATCAATAACCGGCAACCTACTAACGATTTCGTTTGGCGATTACGAGTTGCCCGAAGGCATTTATCAATTGGAGATTCTGCCAACTGCCACCAGCAATGGCGGCACGGCATTGGACGGTGATGGCGACGGTAACGGCGGCGATGTGTATGTCCTACAGGGTGCGGAGGACAATGAATTCTACCGACTCAGTGCTGAGTGGAACGGTGATGGCGGCGTCTCGGTCTTCGATTTCACCACGTTTTCTTATTGGTTTGGAAACCCAGTAGGGATGGCACCTGCTTACGCGGACATCAACAATGACGATGGCGTCAGTGTTTTTGACTTCTCCGGCTTCTCGTCGAACTTTGGAATAGGCGTCGTTTATCCCGTTGCATTTGCGGAGACTCGACCAAGTCGCGAGGCCGGTCTTCCGCGTCAGCAATTGCGACAGGAAGTTACCGAACAAGAAGTCGCCGTCGACGCCGCCTTGCAAGAAATACTGCGCGAATGGACATTTAGCGATATTTAGAAATCTGAAATCAGCCAGCAGAACTTGCTAGCAACCCCGAGCCATCAAGAACAGGTTTTTGGCTTTTTCCAAATTGGTCGTGACAGAGTTGGCGTGGCTCGCTACACTCCCGCCGCTTCATTCACACACAAGAGGTCGAACGGATGCGCGCAAGTCTATCATTCTTAGTAATTACCCTACTCACTATGGCGATTATGGGTTGCAACTCAATCGATAAGGTGGCGCCGGACAGTGATTTCGGCAAAATCGTGCCGAGCAGCAATAGTAGCGAAGACAACACAGGACAGGTGATCAACGTCCGTTCAGAAGACCGTGGAACGAGTGATGGGAATAGCCTCGATATCGGTGCTGCCAAAAGGCTGGTTCCGGCCGGTAAATAGCTGCGGGCCTGTTATTAGGTACAGGCCAATGTCCCCGGCAGTTCGTAATCGACGTCGCAGATCTCGTCGTGTCTGCTCAATACTTCGCGGATGACATCGCGATCCTTGGACTGCAATTCCCACTTTCGACGCCCGCTTCGCGATACGACGGAGCCCTCTTGCGAGTCGCGATTGAGAGCATCGAGTAGTACGGACGACCTGTCGACAGGAAGTTGGCAACGATGAAGGATTTGCTCCATTGTTTGTTGCGGCTGTTGAATTAGATCGTCGTAACGCACAGCGAAAAACGGCAGTCCATTTTCAAAGAACCGCATGTAGGTCTGCATTGAGCTGACCCACGCAATCGTGAGGATGGCGACGGGACCCATTCTAGCGAGTTCGCTGGTCGAGAATCGTTCGATGAAGGGGAAGAAGCGGCGACCGATGGGCATGTTAAGCTTCAGCAACCAGCTCAATATGGGGCGAGTGAACCAGAGTTTGTGTCCGACATCAACGGTCCATAATGGCGCTCCGAAATAGCGGAAGACCCGCATCCCCGAAGTGACCACGCTTTCGATGTCGCGATATAGGAAGAGCGGGACTTGAGGTTGAAAGGAATCGTACATTAGATCGGCCATTTCAACGCAGAAGCTACGGAACTTCATGACGAGATGCGTGGCGGGCTGACCGGCTCGTGGATTGAAATAAAATGCGGTCGAGCTGCGGAGCAATCGCGTCTTCTCGGAATCACTGTAGTTGGCTGCACAAATCTGAGTCTGAACATCTGGTTCCGAGAGACTGACGCAGTCCGGGAGGTGGTTGAACAATTTGCTCAATAGCGTCGAACCACAGCGACCGACAGAGTGGATCATTACCGCGCACTGAATTCGCGGGAGGAGTTTGTTGGAAAGCTGATGAAAATCATCGTAGTCAATCGTTAGTAACCGCCGAGCATGCTCAAACTGACCTTGGTAATAGAATGGGTATTTATGCAGATCTACTTTAGGATCGGTTTCGACAAATACGGCCCGCCGATGTTTTTCGTCCAGGCAATAAAGAGAGATGTTTGGCTTCGTGAAAAGCGAGTCGGGATTCGCAGCACCGTCCGGTTTGAGCCGAAAGTGACCGAGCTCTGAGATCGACATCGGGTCGAATCTTCGGCGGCCTGTGATTCGCCATTGTTGGACGCTCATGTATGTACTGACTCGACCTGTTTCGAAAGTTATGCCAATTCCAGCGCGACATTATCACTGATCTTGTGGGCAGCGAACACCCAACAGAATAGGGAGTTTGGAGGAGAGTCAAAGTTGTCAAACTGTAGGATGCCGTGTTTTCATCGTCAAAGCAGGGGAGCACTGGCTGTTTATCCGGCTGCAAACCTCAATTTGCCCCCTGGTTCCGTTGACGCTCATGATTTGATTGGCAAAAGCGGTCTAAACGACTAAGACCAGTGTCGAAGGCCCTTGCGTTGTGCCGAAAACCTATGTTATGTTGACGAGCTTCGTAATTAATTAAATTCCATACTGGGAGCGTTTGTAGTGGGAACTAAGAAGACTGGAAAAGGTCGCCGAAAAGTTGGTCAGAAGAAAAGACGCATGCGAGCCAAGATTCGACACCGCAAGAGATAACTTGCACGGTCTATGTTTAGACGCATTCTACGGCTAATCGGCGGTGTGGCTGGTCACAACGCTTTCTATTTGCCCGTTGTTTTCCCTTGCGCAAATGTTCGCGGGTCTAATCTGTGGCGCTGCGCAGGTGCTAAATGCCCCTTCTATCCCTGTAGTTCCTATTCTCCGAGTCGAGTAACAGCGTAACTGTGATTACCGCGGAGGTTGCGCACTCATGGGAAATCTACATGCTAGACTTCGCTAGCGGTCGGCTATTCGACTTTCTCATTGGCCAGGCAGATCTACGGTTATAAATCGTTGATATTTAGTCGGTTGGATCGAATTACTCGTGAACGAGTTACCGATACTTGCCAACAGCAGGTAATTCCGAATACACCGAATGTAACAATTCTATGGCGAACGTCTCGGTCAACAACGCTCGACGACCCATCAAGGTGTCACGTGACTCCGAAGGAGTTCCGCATATTAAGGCGGACCTGCTGTTGGATGCGATTTACGGATTGGGGTATATGCATGCGACCGATCGGGGGACTCAGCTCCTTTTTGCTCGCAGCGTTGCCAGTGGATGTGCGGCAGAGGAAATCGCCAGTAAAGACGAATTGCTTGAGACTGACGAATTCTTCCGCCGCATCGGATTGCACACGAGGCTGGATGAAGAAGTTCGCCTGCTAGATGACTATCTCTTCAAACGCATGACGGCCTACTGCGAAGGAGTCAACGATGGGCTCGAGGGGGCCGGCCGATCTCTGCCGATGTGGGCCACAGGTTATCAGCCCAAACCCTGGAATCAACAATCGATATTGTTGATCGGTAAGTTGCTGAGTTTTGGCGGGTTGGCTATCAGCCAAATGCAAAATGAACGCCTGCTGATAGAGTTGATTCACGCGGGTGTCAACGAGCCAGCCTTGCGCGACTTGTTTGGCGACCGATTGGACAATGTCGACTTCGATGTGATTCGGCAAGTTAAGATGGCAAATCAATTGTCAAACGACGCGCTGGAGTTGATTACTGACTTGCCTCGATTGGCCGGTAGCAATGCCTGGGCAGTTTCGCCAAGTCGCAGTGCAACTGGCGGTGCGATGTTGGCTTCGGACCCGCATTTGGAAGTGAATCGGCTTCCCGCGATTTGGTATGAAGCGGCTTTGACGTGGGGCGATAATCAGTACGTCATGGGGGCCACTCTTCCCGGTTGCCCATTGTTTGCCGTGGCAAGAACGCCCCGCATTAGTTGGGGCGTAACGTATATGAAGGGTGACACCGTCGACTACTTTGTTGAAGATTGTCGACGAGGTGGCGAGACAGGTTGGCAGTGTCGACGAGATGGCGAGTGGCAAGACTTCAAGGTCCGTTCCGAGACGATATTGCGGAAAGGGAATGAGCCCCAAGAATTGCAGGTCCACTACACCGACCAGGGGACTATCGAGGGCGACTTGGAAAAGTTAGGTGAGGGTTACCACCTGTCGATTTCCTGGTCGGGTAACTCGCCTGGCTATGGGACGGCAATTGGATGCTGGTTAGATCTAATCGAAGCAGCTGATGCGGATGCCGGAATGAATATCGTTCGCGAGTGTCCGCAGCCAACATTGTGCTGGGTATTTGCGGACCGTGACGGCCACATCGGAATGCAGAGTTGCGGTCGATTTCCAATTCGCGGTGGAGGACACATTGGACTCGCGCCGATTCCGGCCTGGGACTCCAAGAATCATTGGCAGGGCTGGGTCGACACCAAGAAGCTGCCGCGAATCTACGATCCTCCGGAAGGTTACTTGGCGACGGCCAACGAAGAGCAAAATCCTCCCGGCATGCCGCCGCTGATTACGCAACCGCTGCCCAACTATCGCAAGCGACGCGTCATGGAGCGGCTCGGGGAATTGCCCGCGGCCACGGTCGATGACATGCGGGGCCTACAGTACGATATTATTAGTGTTCAAGCTCGCGACTTACTAGCGATTTCTCTACCGCATTTGCCCGCGAGCCCAGTGAAAGAACGGTTTGAGAATTGGGACTACAACTATGCGCCCGAGTCGACAGAAGCGACTCTCTTTTTGCGGTTCTACCGAAACGTGATGATGGAGTTGCTAGGTTGCGACCATGGAGTCGGTTGGCGAAGGATGTTGTATCTTTGCACGCGAGCAGGTTATTCGCAGATGTTGCTGACAACGGCCGATCGGTTATTGGCTCGCGAAAACTCGTATTGGTTGCAAGGGCGAGATAAAGGTGAGATCTTCCGGATTGCGGCAAAGAAAATTGAGTCCGAAGAAGATAAGCCATGGTCCGAAGTCAACTATTTCCACTTCACCGATCGATTTTTTGGCAATCATAGAGTCGGACGGATGCTGGGTTTCAATAGCCGCCGGTATCCCATGCCTGGATGTCACGCGACTCCCTTTCAAGGCCACGTCTTGCAGACCGCAACTCGCGAAACAACATTCGCTCCGTCTTATCACTTCGTCACCGACATGAGTACCGATCATGCTTGGACGAACATCCCGGGTGGACCCAGCGAAAGCCGATTTTCGTCCTACTATAACAACGACATCAGTCGCTGGCTGACTGGCGAGTACAAGAAGCTTGCCGCATATATAGACGCGGAATAGAAACGTTTGTTTCTATTCCACGTCTGGCTCGAAACAGAAGTTTGTCGTTGTCCGGCGTTACTAAATTGGCGTTACTAAATTGGCGTTACTAAATTGGCGTTACTAAATTGGCGACGCCTATTCATTGGCACTCGGCTTAGTAATTAAACTCGGCCTGAGCGAAGCCACCGTGCAGCACGAGACTGCCACTAGTGTCGATCGTTTGAGCGTGACCGTAGTCGAGGAAGTTGTGAGGGACTTGTTGCGTGCTAAGTGCAACACCAGTTGCCCACACCGCTCGGTATCCGACGGATAGTGCCCAGCAGTTGCCAAGTCGATATCGCAATCCGACTTCAGCTTCACCGACCATCGAGACATCCGACTTGCTATTGCTGAATTCCCAAACTGCATCGTCAAATGCACCACCGGGATTGTCTACGGTAGCTGCCAGTCCAGCATTTCTGTTGCCAATGAACTGGCTGTTCGTTACGTGGTTTCCAAAGATACCAACTTTACCGCCAGCGAAAACGCTCACGCAGCGAGTGACACAATAGTCACCATAGCCCGTCAACTGGAAACCGACCAGGTGGTTCTCCGTGTCGATGTCGTAGTAGATTTCGTCGGCGTTGTTATCGCCAAACGTGTCGTTGCTGATATCAGCCGCGAATTGCAGATCCTCGGCGAAACGGAAGTATCGCACACCGGCACCGATTTGAAGATTGAGGCAGCCTGTCGAGCAAAATGGAAGAGTGAAGAAGTTGACTTCAACATTGTTGAATTCGTAACGACGTCGTACTCGATGAGCTTCGGAAAAGCCAACGAAGTATTGGGACACGGGAACTTCACCAAATCCGTTGTCGAAGACCGCTCCACCGAAATCGACGAACGTCCCCAACGATCCACCCGCAGAAATGTCGGCAGCTGTGATTGTTGACGACTGCGAATTGTTTTGAATACCCCAGTAAACCATTTCGATACCGGATCGGTAATCGCAGAAGTAGCGACCGAGACGGAGGTCGTAGCCACCCACGTAATTCATCGAGGCGTCGTTAGTGTCGAGGACCGCCGTGGTTGTGTCGTTGTCGTCGAGGCTTAACCAAACGTTGTTGCCGCCGTCGCGAGTCATCGCGAGTCCGCCCAGGACGGCATACCAGCGTCGGCCTTGGGGGGCACACGTGCCGCAGCCCGTGCCATACACATCGTTCGATATTCCATTGCCAAAATCGCAATTTCCTGTCGCGCAACCGCCGTTCGCGTATCCGCCATTAAGGTAGCCGTTTCCAACTGTGCCGCCGTGATTCAACGCCGCGGGTTGTGGCGTCCCGTGTTGGTAGTTGGGGTAATAGGGCACGGCATTGCCTGGTGCCGCGGTCGGTGGTGCTGCTGCAGGTGGCGCTGCTGCAGGTGGCGCTGCTGCAGGTGGCGCTGCTGCAGGTGGCGCTGCTGCAGGTGGCGCTGCTGCAGGTGGGTCCGTTGTCGCGTAGCTCGACCAAGCTGTGTTGCCACGGTAGTGATTCACGGGTGCGTTCATCGGCGGCGCTGCGAACACATTAGCGTTGGTGTGTGTTTGCGGCACCGCGTAGTTTGAATTCCAACTCGTGGGAGGCACTTGTTGATTTTGGGGTCGCTGGTACGTGAACTGAGCCCAGACAGGTGTGACGCTTGCCGCCACTCCCACTCCCACTGCCGCACCCACTATCAAGTTCTTCAGATAGGCTCTCATTCGTAACGCTCCTTGAAAGCTCCAATCTCCATATTGACCGTCCATGTGGATGAGGAACTTTGGAGGTTGGAGCTTTTGTCCCAACACATTATCCCATCCAAACGCACAACTCCTTCGTTGCATCAGTCGTACGGATCGACCTGATTCAACGCGATTCATCGAAAGAAATGATGATCTTGCGGCAAAATCGAAGATGTCCAACCGACTAATCCGAACCAGCGGACCAATCAGTTTCAGTGGACGTAGAACAAGAGCCAAAGGCGTTCGGATCTTCGCAATTGGTACACTTGGTGCAAGCGCCAGAATCGCCGCGGCGCTACCGAAATGTTAACGGGACGGAATGCGTGACACCTCGGCACTCTTCAGAAATCCCCCCGTTATGACTAGCCACTCCTGGCAGTATATGGGCGATTTATCGATAAAAGTGGGCTTTCGCCAGCTTCCGGATTGAAATCGTCCCTTGAATAATACACTATGGCCATACGGTTTGTATCGATTGTGTGGATCGTACTGCGCTTCGCGCAGATAGGTGCCTTAGCCGTTCGGCCGTCTCTCTCAGCCTCACACCAGGACCTTCTAATGAAACGCCTCGACTCACGCAGCCGTTTGCGTTCTCGCATTACGTCGTTATTGCAGTTCGAAACGCTGGAGACGCGGCGCTTGCTGGCGCTAATTGCCGAAGACAGTTTCAGCACCACCGACACCGGTGACGGCGGAACTTTCTACGATCATTCGGAAGGGCTGGCGGAACGAGGTCCGACGGTAGTCAATGGTACGACCGGTTTCTCAGCTGCAAGGCCGTGGGGCGTAAGCACTAGCACTTCGATCGTCGAAGCGTCGAACGGTTCGTCGGGCGGAGACGCTGGTGGTGCCTTAACCCACAACCTCGTCAACCAAGAGGAAGACGGTCTTGTAGTTACTTGGTCCAGCCACAATCGACACAATG
>JBLHLE010000192.1:0-9179 GCA_047620805.1 Pirellulaceae bacterium | reverse complement strand
TCGGCGCCGAGGCGAAGCAGCTCCAACGCGGTCGCCACGGAGTGCCCAGTGGGGGCCATGATCATGGGCCCATCGCCGACCGATTCGCGGTACGCTTCCAATGTTAAGCGAATCTCGTCTCCCGACAGGCTATGAAACTCGGCACTGCCCGCACAGGGAATGAAAACTTGAATTCCCGCGTCGGCCATTCGTTTGGCGTGATGGCGAATGGGAGGTAGCGAGAGCTGCAGATTTCGGTCAAAAGCAGTTATCGGAACCAACTGTACCGCACGTAACTTTTCGCATGTTGGCACTGTGTTCTCCGTCCATTTTGTTTCGATATCGTCGCGGTGCCGAATTCAAGTAAAACCACGCAATTAAACGAGGTTTACGATCTCGCATTGTACTGGTTGAAGGCACAATGCCGTAGCCCTTGATAGTCGTTCTCGATACAATCAATCCATGCGCAGGCGGTCCAAACCGTAGCGAATTAATCACTAAGTATTGAATTAATCAGTGCGTAGCGCATCATTCCCAGGAACCACGCTCCAGCTGAGCAGCGAGGAACTCACCAATGAACAACTCACCTATAAACAAGGTACTGTTTTTCAACACCTTCATTCACTTGTCACTGCTAGCCGCGGCTGCCGTGATGTTCGGCGGCTGCACGCCCTCGCCGGGTCCTATAAGCAATACAACGTCGCCATCAACGTCGCCATCAACGATCCCCAACACGACTGTTGGCCTTCAGCAGGCTCCCGCAACCGCTATCAATTCTGACGGCGACATCAAAACGCAACCAGCGGGCGATAAAGCGAATCCTGACTTTGGCGTAGTCGCGAAGGAAGACTTACCGCAGACTGCTGCAGACTGGCAGAAACGCCTGACTCAGATGCAATACTACGTGATGCGACAAGAGGGAACTGAACAAGCTCGCACTGGTGAATTATGGGATTCGAAAAAGAAGGGATACTATATCTGTGCCGGCTGCAATGCACCTCTATTTCATTCGAAGACCAAGTTCGAATCCGGAACCGGTTGGCCGAGCTTTTGGCAGCCTGCTCCTGGCAACCTCGTCGAAGAGCGTGCGGACTTCACCTTTGGTGGTTACCGCACGGAAGTTCACTGCAAAAACTGCGGTGGTCATCTCGGCCACGTTTTTGATGACGGCCCAGCTCCCACCGGTCTCCGCTACTGTATCAACTCCGCGTCGCTGAAGCTGTTCGAACACAAGGACGAATCCGATGCAGGTTCTGACGCGCAGCCAAGAGGCCAATAACTTGCGACCGTTGCCACCGCCTTCGAATGGTTGACGGAAACACTATTCTTCTTCGCCAATCCACTCGTCAATTTCTTCTTCAACCTCTTCCTTGGTGAGACGAAATTGTGGAATGATATTGCGAAAGTAGTCGTCGGGAATGCGACTGAGTTGAGCAACTCGAACACGATGGACTTCGTCTTCCAATGCGACTAGCCAAGCGGGCACATCCAAGCCGACGCCCGTAGGGTCGCGAGTCAGTAGATCCGTTTCGTGTCGCAGCAATTCGAAGTAATGCGTGTCTCCATCATTTGCGGATTCCCGCATCGCATGTTGCACGAGAGCACAAATGCGGTCTATTGCCATGGGTCGCACAAAGCGTTCAGCCAATCGGTCGGCGACCGTCGGCATTCGCATCGCGTATTTCTTCTGCAGTTGCGACAATTGCCGCAGGTACGAATCGGCCTCTTCGGTAATCCTTTGCCGCAGCGAGCGTCGCCACATTCGCGCGGCGGACTCATTTCCGTTTCGAACCAATATCGCGTGAGCCCAAGTCACGGGCTTCAGGTTCCAGCAAACTCGATCGTATTTGGTACGCAGTCGCAGGAAGTCGAGCAACGTGTACAGTAGATTTCCACTATCCGACTGAGTCGTCGTGCTATTGTAATCGCGGTACTCGCCGTAGTTTTCGACAATCGCCTCGAGGACGAGCGTCAACATTTCGCCGGCCTCGTTGAAGCTGATAGATTCCCCGACATCGTCCATCAATTTTAGTTCGAGATCCGGGTACAGCTCTTTGATTTGCTGCAGCCAATGAGCGGGTTGCTGATGTAAGATTGCCCGCAAATTCCCGAGGTTGAGGAATCTCTGCGTGAACAGGTCTTCGCCGTACTTGGTAACGAAATCGACGACTTTTTTCCAACCACTTTCATCGTGTAGGCGTTCGAGGACGGACAGACGCAGAGTACGGCTGTGAGACAACCAGCTGATCAGCAAGGCTTCGGTCAATTTTTCCAGGGACGCGACCAGGGCAGATTCGGCAGTGTCAACTGTTTCCTCGGTATCGATTTCCTCCGGCTCTGGCTCGGGCCAATCGATAGCGGACTCCACTAAGCAGCGGACAATTGCTTTGTATCCAATTTTAAACAACTCATCGAATTCGGTTATCGCGCCGGGACCGACCGGATTATCTCGTTCCATGGTTCGAGCCAAGTCCATCAGGTCGCAAGCCTCGACGATACAACCGCATCGCGGCAACCAGGAAAGCAAGTCCTGGATGACCAATTGTCTGGCCCGAGCGGCAACGATCGTTCTTGGCTCGCCGCCACGCGTTAGAGGAACATAGAGCAGCGGCTGGTCGGCGAGGTTATCCCCCAGCGACTCCCAATGCTGCTGCACAAAATCAACGCGAGCCAGCAAGATACCACTTAATACCCAGACGATTGATTGTTCTTCGTCAGCGGCGTTTGGAACGGGCTTGAACTCCCCTTCTTCGCTGGGGTTACTTACGGCTGCCAAGAGCAACAATCGCGCATTCCCCGTCTCGACTGTCGTGTAGATAATCCGTTCCAGCAGCGTCTCTTTGACCATCTGTCGTCGGTCGTATTCCAACATCGACTCGTGATCGCCGGAAGGCGGTGGGACTTTGTAGTCGCGAACAGTATCGGACAGTTCGCACAAGCGCTCTTCATTCTCAAACGCCAACTTGCCCCATCGCGCGATCGCCGATGCCCAATCGCCAAGTTTCGAATCACCAGAGAAATCGACTCCCTCGACTTCGGCAAGTTTAAAATGAATTGCCGTGTTTTTCCAAAGCCGCGCCAGGCAGCTCAAAAACGCGAGCCGATCCGCGACGTATTTTGAGTGGCTCAGCAACTCGTCGTGGGTGGCGTCTTCGTCGTCAAAGATCTCGCCCTCGACACCATCGTCAGTACTGTCGCGATAGACCATGTTTTCATACGCCGCGCCAAAAACGTCGCCTTCGGAGTCTTCGGAGTCTTCGGAGTCTTCGTCGTCCAACAACGGATCCATCGCTGGCGATGGCGGAGTAGGTGTATCCGTCTTCGAATTGCCGATATCAAACGTCGGCGGATGCCAATATTCATCGGCGTTGGCTTCGAGATAATCGAAGAGACGACGAACTAGTGACCAGAGTTCCTGCGAATCTTCGCAAGTGTCCGGTTCGCTCGCCTTCTTCAGTAGCTGGCACAGCCACAATTCCATGAGCACATAGAAGGAACTCGTACCTCGTTCCATGCCAACTCGTTCGGCTTGCCCGACCCAGTGGATCAGCAGCGCCATCGACGCGACGAAGTCGCCGTGGTCGAGCAGGGCCTGAATGACCAACGCGTAAGCTTTTGGCGAGTTGAACATGTCGGCATACGGCGACCAGAATTTTACGTCTCCCGCCTCGGCACCGGCCTTGTGCCACAGGTTCAATGCCTGCGCAACGTGTTCGGCGGCGTGGAAGACCTTCATCGACTCAACGGTTTCGACGTTTTCAACTTCATGAGCCGCAAACTGAAACCACCACTCGGCAATATCCTTCATCTTCGCGGCAACAATCTGACTAACTGCTTCGTCATCGGCAGCAGCGGCTTCGCTCCAGATGCGAGCACAAAAGGCTAGGAACTGCTCAATGATATCCAGCAATTCATCGACGCGATGGTCGCGAACGGTGTTTTCCATCGCCGGGAACAAACTGTATTGCGCGTCAAATCCCAAAATATTCCAAGGGTCGACAATTGCACCACACTGAATCCCGGTCAACAGTTGAGTCTGTATATGGTCGATCCACTTCACCGCTTCGCTGAGTTTCCCGGCGTCGATTGAGCGATGACCGTCTGCCAAACTGCAGTCGATATCGCAGAGGATGCGGGCCGATGTTGTGGCAACGACGTTCGCCTCGTCACGGGCGGCATCGAGATATCCCATGCGGGCAAAGATCTTTGCCAGGTGAACGTGTTCCAGCTGCGATGCTCGGCGACGTGCGAGTTGAGCGTTGAGATGTTGTCGGGCGGCGCCGAAGGGCTGTCGCCTTTCGGCCGATTCAATTCGAAGCCGCTCCGCGTGCTCGCCCGACATCTTACTAAACAGATCTTTGTAGAACTGATCTCGATAAGAAGCGATGTTGGGCAACAACGTCGCCAGAGTCGACTCGCTGTCGTGCGTATCGGGTCCCGAACCGCTGATCCCTGAGGCCATTAGAATCGTGCCGGCCAAGACGGCTGCAGCCTCAAATAATAACTCGTCGGACGAGATGTCTTCTTCGGTCTCCAAGCGACACATCAAGGCGTCCAGTGTCACTTGTTGAACAACGAATCGGCGATAGCGGCTATCTCGATCCACAAGATACGCATCCCACTGCCCGAAGTGATAATTGGGACGTTTATTGACAGGATGTTCGAAATCATACGCCCGCGGGTCGTACGCCAGTTCGTCCAGTAAATCGGGATCGAAGTACGCTGACCGGAGAAGCGCTTCGTCGGTATCGTTTAGCAACTCCATTGCCAATTCGACCACGGCGCGGTGACGACCGTAACAAGCTCCAGCGCCACGAACGTACAACGGAATTGGGCGAACAAACTCGTGAGGGTATGGTTCAGTCCGTTGAGTTTCCAGAGCTGGCACTGGACGATGCCCGATGAAATCATTCAACTCGCGGATGGTGTCTCGGACGATGCGGTCCATCTCATCCCACGGTCCACTTTGACGAAGCACCGCTTCACAAACGCGAGCCACCAGGAAGGCGTTGTACATCGTGCTAGGTTTTTGGTGAAAAAGCAGATTGCGATGCCATTTCAAATACTCCGGCAGCACCCCTTCAAATACGCACTTCAGGACACCCTGTGCCTGCTCAATGTCGCTCAGAGCCGACGACTTCCCGTGTAGTTCGTCCAAGCCAACGCGCAGTTGCCCGCCCACCAATTCCCACAGGTCGTCTTCTCCAGTGTCGAGGGCTTCCAAAAGCAAACTCATATTCGCAAGAAACTGGGGATCGGACGATCCAGATGAAAAATTGAGGTAGCCAAGTACTTGTTCAAGGGCGATCTTGCCCTCAGCTCCAAGTTCTGGCTTCTCCATATCGGTCTCCAAAAAGCGCTGGCCAACTCACGGCATGCAAATATAAGTGCACAAGTATCGGCCGTCCGCTGGAATGACCAGCGAACTCACCGCGCTCCCACCAAGAAACCCCGAGAAATCGAGCTCCCGATGGAATAACTTCTTGGCATACAACGATTAATAAACTGTCCGTTTAAGAATTCACAATGTCGAATTCAGACCAATTTATGTCCCAACAACGTTATGGTCTAGCGGGTCAAAGAAGGCAATTATTGGTAGCTTACCCAGCTTATTAGTGCGGAATATGCGGATTCTGCTGATTCAGTCTCCAATCGTTGCTGCGAGATCATTCGCAACTGTCGATGTATTAGTAGTTTGCGACCCTGGGATCGCGATTTTTTGTTCTCTTTCCCGGCAGATTGATTATCATAGAAGTGGTTTCTACTCGTTTAATCCTGACCCTATAAATATCGAGCGATGATAATGCGACGCCTTTTTTGTCTCGCTGCCGCCTTGGTGCTACTAAACACAAGCTTGCTGAATGGCCAGGGATACCGGACGGGCTTGGTATCCAATAGCAAAGCCAATCGGATCGGATTGGAGCGTAAGTGGGTCGCTCAGATTGAGGTAAACCATGCCCGTGGCGAGGTGGCCCACTCGACTTTGCACATCAGCTCCACTCGGCTAGAGACCATTTTTGAGATCACCTTCGAGAAGAAGACCTATCTCATCTCGGAACGACATTTGGATGCCTACGGAAAGCCCTACGGCATTGAAGGTGCCGAACTAGCCGCCAAGGAGAAGGTCGATTATCTGAAGCGGCGCGGCAATCCAGATTCAGAGCCACCACACATTGAAACACGTGTGGTTCCCGAGGCAACTCTGTACTTCTCAACATCTGTAGGTACTGTTCACGCCGTCAACGCGGAAACAGGCCAGACGAAGTGGGTCAAGTCAGTTGGTAAATCTCGCTATCCGACTACCGCCGCTGGTGCAAACGACACATACGTCTCAGTAGTCAATGGGTCAACTTTGTATACTTTGGCCGCAGACGACGGAGACATTCAGTGGCAACGTCGAACTCAGGGAATTCCAGGCGCCGGACCGGCTTTGTCCGAAGCCTTTGTTTACGTGCCCATGATTTCCGGTTCGATAGAATCTTATGTAATTGACGATTTCAAGCGACACCCGTGGGTTTACAAGGCCGGGGGACGCGGATTAGTTCAACCAGTGGTCACGCCACGAACCGTTTCGTGGGCAACTGATCGCGGTCACCTATTCGTCGCCGCGTCTACGCATAATTCAATCAAGTTTCGCCTCGAAACCCAAGACTCCATCGTCGCAAAATCAGCAGCTCGTATTCGCCTCAGCACTGGCGGTGACGTCGCAGCCGAACTCGCCACCTACCTTTACGCTGCGTCCCTCGACGGGTATTTGTACTGCGTTGCCGAACGCAACGGTGATATCGTGTGGCGATTCTCAACTGGTGAGCCTATCAGTCACCAACCCGTCGTCATTAAAGAAAGCGTTTATGTCGTTACGGACGAAGGAAGCCTGTTCAAAGTAGGCTCCGAAGAAGGCGACGAAATCTGGTGGACGAAAGACGTTTCCAAGATATTGGCCTCCAGCGAAAACCGAATTTATTGTCTCGATCGCGTTGGCCGATTGGTCGTACACGATGTCCAATCCGGTGGCCGATTGGCTACGCTCAGTAGCGAGGCTTTAGACTTCCATCACATCAACATTCAAAGCGACCGAATCTACCTGGGTATGAAGTCGGGTACGATCCAATGCTTGAAGGAAGTTGGCGCACGCTGGCCCTACATTCACCGAGTCGAAGAAGCTGCCGCAGCTCAACCCCAAGACGTCCAACTCGGCGGCGAGAACGGTGGTGACAACGACAAACCTGCCGCTGGTGACGGCAACAACCCGTTCGACCCGGGCGGCGGCAAAAACCCGCCCGATCCAGGCGCTGGTGGCGGCAACAACCCATTTGACCCCGCTGGCGGCGGCAATGGTGGCGGCGGTGGAAACCCACCACCAGATCCCTTTGGAAATGGAGCAGCCCCCGATCCGTTCGGCGACAATGCTGGCAACGATCCTTTCGGATTCTAAGCGGCAATACGAACAAGCAAAAGTACGAATCACCGGACGGTCGTGTATCTTTGAGTGCACGGCCGTTTTTTATGCGCACAGCGACGCATTTTTTCGAGCCCATTGCGATTGAATGACGCATATTCGAGTGGTAGCACCAAGGGCCCACGAGCAATTAAGAAACACTATCAGGTCGCTATCAGGTCGCTATCAGGTCGCTATCAGGTTGCGATCAGGTTGGGGAAGCCGGAGGGCTGTCCATGGTTTTCAATACAATTGGTAGATGGAGGTATTCAGGCTTTCCGATAGGATCGCGCTCGAGCTTGGCGTCTAAAAGATATCAACTTCAAGCTCTGGACTTTGGCAACGGAACATTGGCGGTTTTCGCCAGCGGCATGACTGTGCAAGCCGACCGAACGCAAATCGTTGTAAAATCGGCTCCAATCATTAATTCTCAGTGACTTGCCGCTACCTTCTCCAGCCAGTAAATTAGTTGGATTCCACACGACTTTTACGGAGACATCGAACATGTCCAAATCATTTCACCGTTGGTTGATTTCTTGCCTGGCACTTACTTTGCTTGCAGTCACAGCCGGCTGTCCTACACCCGTCGATCCCAATTCTCAAGGCAATGGAGGCGGAGGCGATGGAGCCGAGATCAAACTTGCATTTGTTACTAACGGCATCGCGTCGTTTTGGAATGTTGCAGCTGCCGGAGTGAAAGCTGGAGAAAAAGAATTCGGCGTCGATTGCGAAGTGCTCATGCCACCGGAAGGAGCTGCGGATCAAAAGCGAATGGTCGAAGACCTACTCGCAAAAGGTGTTGACGGCATCGCTATCAGCCCCATCGACCCCGCCAATCAATCGGCCTTAATTGACGCGGCCTGCGAAAAGACGAATGTCATCACACAAGATTCCGATGCCCCCGACACCAAACGCCTGTGCTACGTCGGCATGGACAACTACACTGCCGGTCGCATGGCTGGACAACTCGTCAAAGAAGCGATGCCCGAGGGCGGTTCCGTGATGATCTTCGTCGGAAGACTGGAACAAGAAAACGCCAAACTCCGTCGGCAGGGGACAATCGACGAGTTGATGGACCGCACGTCAGACCGCGACCGCTACGATTCTCCTGGAAAGGAAATCGTCGGCGACAAGTACACCATCCTCGATACGCGAACTGACCAATTTGATTTTGGTAAAGCGAAGTCGCTTGCTGAAGACGCTCTCGCCAAGTATCCCAAACTCGGTTGCATGGTCGGACTGTTCGCCTACAACCCTCCCAAATGCCTGGCAGCCGTAAAAGAGGCAGGTCGATTGGGCGACGTTAAGATCGTGGGCTTCGACGAAGAAGGTGAAACGCTCCAGGCTATCATCGATGGCGAAATCTACGGTACGGTTGTCCAAAATCCGTTTGAATACGGTCGACGTTCGGTCGAGATCCTGACAGCACTTGCCAATGATGATAAGAGTGTCATCCCCGAAAACGGATTCATCGACATTCCTGCTCGTCAGATCCGCACCGACAACGTGAAGGAATTTTGGGAAGACCTCAAAGGAAAAATCGAGGCAGCGGAAAGCACGGATGAGCCGGCGGAAAACACTGGTGCAAGTTCAGCAGCTGGTGCCGATGAAAAAGTAAAAGTTGCGTTTGTCACCAACAATGTTTCCGACTTCTGGAAGATCGCCGGTGCTGGAATCACAAAAGCGGAAGCCGAATTCAATGCCGAATGTGAACTGCTCATGCCGTCGGACGGTACGCCCTAAAACCAACAGCGACTCGTCG
>JBLHLE010000191.1:0-9205 GCA_047620805.1 Pirellulaceae bacterium | reverse complement strand
CCGTTCTCGCCGTCAATTTGCATCGGCAGAGCGAACATCCAGCTTTGTGTTCCCGCGGTTACAGGAAGCAGCTCGGTTTTCCAGGCATCTTTTTGTAAGAGCTTTTTACGTTCAGGTGCCCAGTGGATGTAGAGCGAACGGTTCCCACCTTCGCATGACGAAAGCACATCGATTTCGCCATCACCATCAATGTCGGCTGCAACCGCGTCTTCCGGCGACGCCACATTTCCAACGGTAACTGCTGGCCATGGTTCCTTTATCTTGTCGCTGGGCGGATTCAAGTAGAGTCGAACTTTGCCCCCCTCCTCCCATCCAGTCACCATGTCTTGGCGACCATCGCCGTTGAAATCCGCTAAGCGGATTCCGTCTGCTCCGCGCGAGCTATCGTCAATTGTGTGTCGGGTCCATTGGGCTGCAGCCGGAGCAGTAAATAGCAAGACTTGTAGGGAGAACGCCAAGGCGATCAAGGCAGGCAAAGCTGAAAACTTCATTTCTGATTCCGTTTGTTCAGGAAACCGTGTTCGACGAGAAAACTGTCGAGTGCGGCAATCGTTTTATCGTAATAGATGTTTTCACTGCGACCATGGTTGAAAAAGCCATGTGGTTGGTCTGCGTAGCCGTGGAGAACACAAATGTTTCCCGCAGATTTCATGCGTCCGTCGAACCATTCGACCGATTCGAATAGAACTGTGGTGTCGCCCTTTCCGTGGAAAATCACGGTTGGGGGAACCCCTTTAGAGATGTGATGAACAGGAGACAATTCGATCGGGTTGACGCCCATTCGCTCCGGCAATGTTGGACCAACCTCCTTGCGAAGAGGCAGCTTGCCCTCTACGGGTGCCAATGCGACTGCAGGATTAAAGAGGGCCATGGCATTCGGTTTAGCGCTGATTTTGAGATCATCATTGGCATCATCAAAACCGTCGATCACTCCCGTGCACGCGGCGATATGCCCACCCGCAGAACCACCGCCTGCGACCACGCGATCGGGATCCACGCCGAGTTCTTTCGCGTGGATGCGTACCCAGCGGATTGCGGACTTCGCATCGGCAACACATTCCTTGGCTTTTGTCTGGCGGCGTGTCAAAACGCGATAGTCGGCAGTTATCGCTACCATCCCTCGGGAGGCAAGGTATTTGCAATGCTGTTCGAATTGTTTGGGCGTCCCCGATTTCCAGCCGCCACCGAAGAAGAAGACGATTGCAGAGTTTGTTGGTTCTACGCCTTTCGCTGGTCGATAGATGTAGAGCTGCAGTTCGCCCTGGGGAGTTTTTTTGTAGACGCGTGCCTCACTCCCATCCAATCTGGGCGGGTAGCCTTTCTGTTGCTGAGCATGCGATTGACCGATGCCCAGAACAAACAAGCACGAAACAATTATCGTATTTCTGAATGCATGCATGACAACACCGTTTGATTGAGGCAACTTGCAATTCGACGTGGGCTTAAAGTATGTCGTCTGTGAATTGCAGAGTCAATTGACGGCGGAGGAGCTAGCCGTCGGTATTGCTGTCGGCGGGATCGACAGGTTCGCGAATCTCTTTGAGAACCGGTTGTCCGTCGCGAGGTCCGAGTTTTCCTGTTAACGTCGCGGATACGTAGCGTTGTGGGCCGCGTTTTTGGGCCATGCGGAAGTTATCGCCCTTTTGCAGGATCAGAGAGTATGTCGGCATGGTTCCGAAGTTCTTTGCCCCGAGTGATTCGCACGGAATCCAATGTCCGTTCCGCTGGGCGTCTTCCAAATAGAATTCGGGATAGGTGTGACCCGGGATCCAAACGCAGCGAGCCGGGATCTTGTTGAGTCGGCACATGGCCACGAACAAACTCGTGCGTTCTTCGCAGTCCCCCGTACCGGATTTGAGAGCGTCGAGTGCTCCTTTTAGAGGCTTCGTCCCACTCGGTTTAACCGCGTCCCACGTCCAATTGTAAATCGATTCAATTTGTTTCCAGGCTGGGTCGTTCGGCAGGATGGGAAGATTCGCCGCTGCTTTTTTGACGCTGGTGTGTCTCGTTTCGATGAATGGACTTTCCTTCAGATAGATATCCATTTCTGACTTGACCGAGGCAGGAATCGACAATTCGAGCGGCCTGGGCGGCGGCAATATGTGTTTGCGTATAACTTCAATCGTCAAAATCACGTGAGCCTTCTGACCGGAAGTCAGACGGGGAACGCGAAATTCGTATTGTACTACGCCATCGCCAATGACCTTTTTTGAAATTCCCCTGACGGTTGATGAGACATCCTCATGGATGATCTTTACCGTTTGCTCCGGCCACTCCTTGGGGTACGGAAATGTGCAAATCAAGTCGCCGCAACCGCCGTTCTGAGCAGTCACTTCCGCGCCGATTCGCATTTGGAACATGCCGGGGTTGGCGTAGACCAATCCATTTGGCTCGGAATTGACATTGACGGAGTTGACATTGCCGGGCGGGACATTGCCGGGCGGGACATTGCCGGGCGGGACATTGCCGGGCGGGACATTGCCGGGCGGGACATTGCCGGGCGGGACATTGCCGGGCGGCGATTTTCGCGCGGTCAAGAACGCCCGGTCTTTCGGGCTGAGTTTATCAATAGGGACTCGGATTTCACGACCAGCCGTTGTTTTCAATACGACATCTGCGCCTTCGATTTTCACCAATTCTGCTTCGATACGGAACTTGCCAGTGTTATCGACCCAGGTGCGAGCGTCGGCGCAGCAGACAGCGGAGAAGAAAAAGGGGACCAAGAGAGCAGTCAACGAGGCGGCGGCAGCTCTGTTTTTTCGCACTGGGTGCCTCTCTGTTTGCGTTGGGCCACAACTGGCCTATGTCCTCACTCTATTGTATCACACGATTGACACAAATTGCCCATTTCAATTTTGCCGGTTGTATCACATCGATGGTTGCTCGCCGGCTGATCTGCGGCTGATTATCGCGCCGTGTCGCCGTGTCGCGCAAGAAAAACCCCAGCGATAAATGTATATCGCTGGGGCTGTGGAATTCGTATGGACCGCGGACGGTTACTATTCGAGGTTATTGGGCGCAGCTCAGAAGCTTCTCTTGTATAACCAAACGGTTTACAGTCCGCGAATTTGTAGGTCCTTGAAGAGGACTTTGCTAACGGGATCATGAGCTTGCAAGCCGATCGTTCCGGCATCGAATACTCGTGTAAAGTCTTTACCTGCTTTGGTACCTTCTGGTTCCGTGTAGTCGACGGTTACTTTGTCGTTAATCTTAATGACAACGCGTTTGCCCTCGACCTTGATGTAGTAATCGAACCATTCGTTGTCTTTGTGGGGCGCGGGATTCACGTTAACAACTGCGTACAAGCTGCCGGACTTTTTGGGGTCGCCATGAGTTGCATTAACTTGGGCTTCGAAACCGTACTTCGGCCAGCCATTTTCTTGATACTTCGTGTGGAAGTAGATACCGGCGTTGGCCTTGGGCTTGGTCATGACCTTGGCTTTGAACTCGAAGTTCTTAAACGGCTTGTCTTGGCCAACGTAGAACAGGTGAGCTCGCGGGCCGTTGCTGACGATCGCGCCGTCTTCGACTCTGAAGCTATCGGGATTCTCTTTCGTAATCTTCCAGCCATCGAGAGTCTTGCCGTCGAACATCGAGATCCATTTTGATTCGTCCGCGAAAGCTGAGTTGGTCAGTAAGGCAATGATGGCCGCGCTGAGAATCGTGTTGATGACCTTCTTCATAGGGTTCTCCGTGTTGTGATATCTAAAGTGAAATCGTGGTAACAAAGTTGCGAATTGCGTTGACGTCTTGACCGACGTTAATTCGTCTGTCCAATCCAGACGATTGTAAACTATCGGCACCGCATCGACACTAAACGCACCGCAAAACATAGTAAAACTTCGTGTCAGCTTAGGCGTTTCTGTACTAGCTGCGGACCTGGCGTGATTCCGCCGTGGACGTAAATGCGTTCGATGTCAGTACCTGGCACGGTACCCCGCTCGCGGAACTGCCACAGGTGGGGATAACACGATGAGAGGTGGGAGCGGTCGCCGGCTGGCGTTTTTTGGGCAAGTTATTCTTTGGGGATGTAGTTTAGCGTGTAGTAGCCAGTGTCATGCAATAGCGGAACTGAATCCGCCGATCGAATTCCGGCCATTTTTAACTCGTGGACGTGACCTTGCTGTAAGCCATCTACGTACAGACGAACGCTGAGGTTGTCATCATTGACAACGGCTTTGGTGATCGTGGGGGTCGTGTGATCGACTTCGGGGCTGCCATAAGACGACTGGAAAATGTAGGTGTACGTGCCTAGCGTATACGAATCGATTTTCGCTGCCGATGCAGCGTCTATAGGTTTAGTAAACGTCAGCTCGAATCCATCGGGCTTGGCTCGCATTTCGTGAACCTCGAACGGCACTTTTCCCGACCAGTCCATTCGTTCCAGGGCGAATGGTTGACCACCCCTCGAGCCCCATCCACGGTTGGTCCCGCCGACAAACATGGACCCTTTTTCCGTCAACCGCATGGGAAGTGTGCCGGACCCAAATCCTTCTCGGAACATGAAGCATGCGCCCTGATAATATCCGTTTACCTTTTCGACATAGCAGCGCATCACCGTGCTGTAACTCTGATCGCCAACGAACATCTGGTTCTTAAAGGGCCCGAATTTTCCGTCCGAGATATCGCAAGTTACACCGCTGGCCGACTTGCCCATTTTGTTGTAGGGAAACAACACAACGGGAGGGACGTACTTCGGAATCTTCTTTGCTTCGACCATAATTCGACTGCCGCTTTTGGGATCCTCGGGTTTATCGCCCATGATCTCCACGTGCTTTTCGTCCCACCAGCGGTTGCCACCAGGGTGTCCCTGAAACGAATTCGGAACCAAGTGTTTGAGGCTACAGGTTCCGTTCCACGGACCTTGATTGTCGGTATAGAACACTTCCGACAAGTGGTTCATTCCGATACCGCCAGGCGATCGAATACCGCTGCATGTTGGAATCAGCTTGCCGTCTTCGTTGACTCGCAGGCACCATCCCCGATACTTCACGTTGCTATTAAATGAGCCTGTCAGGCACAAGACGATCCACGTATTTCCATCTTTATCGAAGTCGGATCCAAAAGCGTATTCGTGGTAGTCGCCGTTGATCTCCCAACCGTCGTTCACGGTTTCGACCAAGTCCGCTTTACCGTCGTTATTCTCGTCCTTCAGTCGGGAAAGTTCACATCGCTGGGTGGCATATAACCAGCCGTTGCGATAAGTCAGGCCGAGGACCTCATGCAGTCCCTGGGCATACATCTTAAATTCGACTTCGTCTGCTTTCCCATATGGATTGGCAACTGTGTAAATGTCACCGCGTCGCGACGAGACCGCGAGTTTTCCATCGGCCATCATAGCCATCCCGCCCACTTCCAAGACGACGCCGGCGGGAATTGGGAATCGTTCGATTGGATAGTAATCCTCTTCCGTTGGAATCTTGTCTTGTCCCACGGCGGGAACTGCCACGATCGACAATAGTATGAGCAGGAGAGTGAAAAGTTTGGACATGTGAATATCTTTCGGGTAACCGATGCGAGGTTTGATTCAATGAGTGACAACGACTACCAAACGATTTCTTGGACGACCGTTTGCTTGCCTTGGACTGGAACGCGAAGTTCCTGTTTTCCACCGATGGTTACGATAATAGGTTTTGATTTGGCCAAAATCCGTACGACCACATCGTCTTCAGTCCTGTAGCCACCATCCTGTTGAAGGACTATTTTTGCGGACGTAATCACTCTTAAGAAGAGGGGCACGTCCGTGGATGCGCTGACGGAGATCGTTCGCTTCAGCGAAGGGAATGGTTTTGAGTCCACGCCGGTAATGAAATCGTCAACGATAATGTCGTTAATTCGATAGCGAAGAATCGGTCGACGATCTTCTGTGTACCGATAACCGAGGAACGAATAACCGTTCTCACGAGGATTGACGGTGGGCCAAGCTGAATCATGATTCTCCAGATGAGCAAGATCTGGCCCGTTCGAGAACGAAATGATCTGTTCGCCAAGCGGTCGTTGAAATCCCGGGCCACGTCCGACCCAGTGTTTCGACGCGTCGATAAATTTACCTTGCCAGATCAGGGCCAATCGCATTTCGTTCGCATCGAATGCGATATTGGCGCCTTCGGGAAACGCGACGCCGATGGCGCGGGGGCCAGCGCCTTCGATAAAGTTTCGATACATAATTGTTTGTTCGCCAGCAGAGAGTTCAATCGCCGAGGATTGAATTCCTGGTGGCGCGGTGGCCTTGCTACCATCAGAGAGGTAACGCCAAATTGATTCAATCTGCTGCGACGCCGTTCCATCGAGTACGTCGGGCAGGAACGTCTGCCCGTTGGGCCAGGCTGCCGGCATGCGAGTTCCTGGACGGAAGGCCTGCGGGTTTAGAAGATACTGATGAAACCACTCGGGTTTCAGGCGATTGGTCATCGTTGCCATGTCGATCGATTGAACTCCGGTGCCTTTAATGCCGTTGAAGTTGTGGCACTTTACACATCCCAATTTTCCGATACTGTTGCCAACGAGATCCCGGCCGATCCCTTTAACTCGGCGATCAATCAGCTTAAATTCCTGACTCGTCTCGGGAGGAGCCTTCAATGGCGGGGCAAGCGTCTCTAAATCAGCGACGATATGACCTACATTGTTGCCACCGAATTTAGGCATTTTTGTGAGCATATACGGCCGGTCTTTGGCGCCATTGTTCATGATGTCTCGGAGATAGTTTTGAGTGAGCTTGGCTCCGACACCGTGGAGTGGCGGTGGAACCCGCCCTTCATCCCCCATCTCTTTTTGCGTTGTGAGAAAAAAGGGATTGCGAACTTCCTCGATTCCGCCAAGCTTGTCGTACTGGTGACAGGCGACACAATTGAAGGTCAGCAATGTCTGCTGAACTCGACCTGCGGCGTCCTGCGGGCTCGTAGCTACTTTCGTCATTGCCGCCGTAATCGCCGCACGTTGCGTTTCACTCAAAGAGTAGTTGGGGAGCTGGTTTGGCGGAGATGCTGCCAGACAGCCGCCGCTTGTTAACGAACCAAGTGGTTTAGCGGAAGGCGCGGTTGAAGAAACTGGCGACTTATTTTCAACGACTTCATGACAGGATGCGCATCCGACCTTGGCAAACAACGTCCGTCCTTTTTCGACGAGCTCTGGTTTGTAAGCGAAGCCTTGCTGCTCGGCTACTTCCGGCTCTGGCTCTTCCGTTTTTGTTTTGGCCAGTGCCGTTTCGTTGGCGGCGACAAGGTTGGAGAGCGGCTGTCTGGGGATACCTGGCCCCGCAATCATTACGCTGATCTCTTCTCCCCCTGATGCGTCAAAGAACGAAACGGTCACTTTGTGAATTCCGGGTTCGAGCACCACAGCCCCCAGTTTTTCTTGTGGACCATGGATGCCATCGTTATCCACGACTTGTTTACCGTCGACATCGAGTTGGCTGCCGTCGTCGGATTTCGTAGCGAAAGTAAAACGACCGGACCGCGAGATTGGGAAGACGGCCTCCCAGACCATGGCAAAGTTGTCGCGTTTGGGTGCAACATTTATCGAGAATGCCGGACCCATTCCAGATTTCATCGGCTTCAACGTCTCGAAGTCTGGGAGTTTGGACCAGGCGCCTTCGTAGTAGCGGTAAGAGATTTGCGGCAGGTCCTTAAGGTCCACGGCAATCACATCCCCCGCAGATTTGCGAAGCAAAAAATGCGCAATGTCTTCGGACTGATTGCCGAGGTTTAAATTCGGCATGCGGCCGGAAGGGCGGACTTTGTGTGGATCGTTGATCAGGTTCTTCAGGCCATTCAAAGTATATTTTTTGTCTAGGTCGGGAAACTGAACCGTACTGGCCGAGTTGAATTCTGAGCCGTCTTGTGGAGCATGGCACGCCACGCAACCAACCTCGTGAAACATCTTCTTGCCATTGTTGACTCGTTTGGCTTCGACCGGCAACTCGACGATGGCCCCCAAAGTTGCCAAATACTGAGTCAGCGCTTCAGCGGTCTCAATACGCTCTTTTTCCGGCAAAGCTCCCAGCAAGTCGGGCATGGTCGTACCGTGCTTCGCCGCTTGTGGGTTCGACAAGAATTCGAATATGTACTCGGGACGCACTCGCGTAGCGACATTGGTGAGTATCGGTGGTTGTTTAGCGCTGAACGAAGTGGCCGCAGTGTCGGTTTTATGGCAGGCGACGCAATTGAGTTCGCCGATTAGGATTCGGCCACTAAGTTCAGGGGATACTGAGTTCGCGACAGTTGGCCGCTCTAACGCAGGAATCACGGGATGCCTCGCGTCCGCGAGTAGTCCAGCTGCGGCTGTTGCGAGTATCAATGAACTAAAAAGTACTTGTTGCAAGTTCAATGGAGGAGCTCCAAGTTGTGTGTACAAATAGTGTTTGTAGTTAGGCAGGATGCTTATTCAAGGTGGCCAAAAATTGTGTTGCCGTCGGACGCGAGAGCTGTTTGCGTCAATTTATCGCCACATACTAGTCTAGTCTAGTTGCTGGGTGGTTCGGTTGTAGTCAGGACGTTATTCGTCGAGTTTGAAGCCGTCCGGGAGAGGCACTTGAGTCTTTGATCGCAAATAAACCACCAAGTCACGGATTTCTTCACGCGTCATTTTTTCGAATTGTCCCTCTGGCATCATGGATACTGGCGAAAGCGTAATCTCATCAATGTCCTCAGCGGCAATGGTTAGTTGTTCATTGACCGTTTGAATCACTACTCGAGACGCGTTTTTCTCTTGGACAATGCCCGTGACTACCCGTCCGTTAACCGTAATCACAGTACTCATCTGGTAGTCTTTCGAAATCGCGGCGCTGGGGTCTAGCACATTGTGGAGCACGTAGTCGAGGTTGTTGCGGTTGGAGCCCGTGATGTCTGGGCCGATCTTCCCCCCTTCACCGTACAGTCGGTGGCACTTCATGCAGGTTTTTGCAAACATAGCGCGACCGTGACGAATGTCCGCGTCCTGAAAGTATTTTCCGTTCATCTTTTTCTTCCAGGTCGCGATGAGTGCCTCCTTTTCAGCTGAGCTTTGCCGAACTTTGCCCCAGATCGCTTCGAGTTGTTTGTCGACTGACTCGTTGCCAAGGCTGGCAAGTTGACGAGCGGTGAAAGCGGAAACATCCCGACGGTCGACGATTTTGACTTGAATGGCTTGGAGCAATTCCATGGCGTATGTTGCGCGTGACGAGAGTGTATTGATTGCGTCTTGGCGTTCGTTGGCTGAAAGCGACTTG
>JBLHLE010000190.1:0-9254 GCA_047620805.1 Pirellulaceae bacterium | reverse complement strand
TGATGGGCCAAATTGGGAACTACTTACATGGGATGCGGAGGCAGACGCGTATACGTTCAATTCGACTCACGTTGTTATCGACAACGTTATCGAAGTGCCCCGCGGAAAGACGTTGAAAGTTGCCCCCGGTGCTAAGATCGAAATCGTACCCAATGGAAAATTAATTTGTGATCGAATCGAGCTCAGTGGCACCGCCGCCGAACCAATAACGATGGAGTTGGCTGGAGCTTTTTTCGTTAGAGAATCTTTGCTAGCGAATCACGTCAATTTCCAGGGAACTAGCGAGAACGCTTCGTTCCAGTCCCGCGGAGTGACAGTTGATTTATCTCATTGTAATGTGATGGATCTCGAATTGCATACACGCTACCTTCGCGCTGAATCGGTTCGATTTTATGGGTCGGCGAAATACGCCGTGAAATCTGCTGGCCACGCAAAGTTTGTCGACTGCCGTTTCGAGGGCAACTATGAATGCGCCATCAGTGCCCGCGGATCGGGAGTTGATCTACGCCAGTCATCGATAACCAACTCGAAAACAGCGATCCTCTCTGACGGCGGTCATTGTAAACTTAAAGATGTTCTCATCACGAAAGTCGAGACGGCGATTCAAGCTGAACGACTTTCGACAATCGAATGCGAGAACGTGTTTATCAACGGTGCGAAACGTGGCTTGGTTTGTGGTGAACAGTTCAGTTATCCCGCGTTCATCGATTGCGTTCGACTACAAGTTGGTGGCGTCGATCAGTTGACGAAGCACCACGTGGGCTCGCGGATTACAATCGACAAACAACACGCCGCTCCGGTTTTGCGGAGTGCTAACTAGGCAATTCGTTGCCATCTATCATGCGCCTCTGGCACCCTCCCGTCGCAGCTAACTGAGAGGCGAGGTAACTCGTAAGACACCGAACCACCGCGAGGGCGGTTGCCGAGCATTCTTGTTATACTGTGACTATTTCACTACCAGTATATAACTTGTATTTGCAGCGCCCATGTTTTTACGACACCGACATTTTATCGCTTTCGCTTGTTGGGTTGTCTTGAACTCAAATCTATTTGCTGCCGATGCGATTTCGGATCGATACCCGGTCGCCTTAGAACAGACCGACGACATCGTGCTTGTTGCGAACGGCCGAACTGGAAGCGTTTCGGTGCTAGATAAGCGGTCGTGGGCGGTGACAGGGGAGCGCAGAATTGGCGAGCGAATCGTGGATTTGGTTCGAGTGGGTAACGAGTTTGTTGCAGTGGATCAAAACCGCAACGAATTGATCTCGCTACGTATCGGAAAACGAATTGAAGTAGTAAACCGTATTTCAGTTGCGACTTCGCCCGTGGATATTGTGTTTCTGGCAGATCGTCAGTTGCTGAGTGTCACTTCCTTGTGGGCGCGTCAGTTGACGATTCTCAGTAGGGCAGGGGAGGGGGGGCAATTTGAAGTTCGCAAAGTCATTGACCTGCCGTTCGCTCCGCTGCGGCAGTGCGCTGTGCCCGATCGCCGCCACTTAATAGTAGCTGACGCATTTGGTGGAAACTTGGCGGTTGTCGATTTGGAGACGGTGACCGTTCGAGCTATTCGAACGCTACAAGCTCACAATATTCGAGGGCTGGCAGTTAGCCATGATAGAAAAGAACTGTTAGTCGCTCACCAGTTGATGAACGAGTACGTGCCCACTGAACGGGCACGCGTCTTTTGGGGTACGGTGATGAGCAATATTTTCCGCGCTGTACCGTTTCGTAGTCTAACCAGTTTTGGAAAAGATCCGGATGGGCAATCCGGTGTCACTTCGGACGACGGCATATTCCGCGATGGAATTCATCACTGGAGTTTGATTCCGCTGGGAACTTCGGGCGATGCCAGCGGCGATCCAGGGCAAGTCTCAATCTCGACGGATGGGCAGTGTGCCGTGACGCTTTCTGGCGTTGACGAAGTTGCGGTTCGCAGCGGCCCATTGTCTCCGTTCACCAGGCTGCATGTGCAGCGTCGCCCAACAGCGGTCGTGATTGATTCGCGAAGAGATGTCGCGATCGTGGCGAACACGCTTTCGAGTTCGTTAACCATCGTCGATTTGAAAACCAAGGAAACGACGGCCACGATATCGTTAGGCAATAAGGCTGAATCATCCGCAGAAAGTCGTGGCGAGTCGCTGTTCCACGACGCCCGCCTATCGTTAGATGGTTGGTTTAGCTGTCAGAGTTGCCACACAGAGGGGCACTCCAACGGCCTGCTGAACGACAATTTTGGCGACGACAATTCGGGGGCGCCAAAGCGTGTTCTGACGTTGCTTGGTGCTAGTAAGACGGCGCCCTGGTCATGGAATGGAAGCCAATTGGATTTGCACGAGCAGATTGCCAAGTCAGTAGAAAAGACGATGCGCGGCGAGATCGACAAAATGCCCATAAAGAAACACTCGGCCGACATTGCAGCCTATCTGCAGACTCTCGCGCCGCCTCCCGCTTTGGATGTCGCGCGAGGGCGGGTGGACTCAAGAAAAGTCGCCCGCGGGAAAAAAGTGTTTGAAGCCAACAGTTGTAATAAGTGCCATCAGTTGCCAACTTATACATCGACGAAAACATACGACGTCGGTCTGAAAGATGAAAATGGCGTGAGGAAATTCAATCCACCATCGCTAATCAGCGTTTCGCAGCGATCGAGCTACTTTCACGACGGTCGCGCAAAATCGTTGCGTGCAGTTTTTACAGAGCATGGCCACCTAAAAGGGAGAAATTTGACGCCACAGCAGCAAGATGATCTGCTGAGCTTTCTCGGCCAGCTCTAAACAGCTCACAAGGGGCTCCTTCATTAAGGTTTGTATGATGAATACTTTGTTGCTTCGGTTATCGTCTTGGACGTTAGTCGCATTGACGCTGGTCACATTGACGCTGGTCACATTGACGCTGGTCACGGGAGTTTGCGGACAGCAAGACGACGCTGCAAAGAATGAACGCAAGGCCGAAAGGAAATCAGCCAGAAAGCTGAATTCCAAAATCGAGAATTCGATTGCGGCAGGATTGAGTTGGCTCGCCGCGCAGCAGCTGCCCGATGGCAGTTGGAACTATGCCAAGCTGGTCGCTGGACAGGACGGTGCCGGAGAGAGCGTAGACGCCGGAAATGCCGCAACCGGGATGGCGCTACTGTGTTTCGCTAAGGCCGGGCAGACTCACGTCGAAGGCGAGTACAAACAAGTCGTTGCGAAAGGCACCAAATACTTACTCTCAAAGATGAAAACCGACGGCAGTTTTCACGAGCCGCGAGGATCGATGTATTCTCATGGGATCGCAGCGCAGGCTATCATCACCCTGTTTAAGCTAACCGAGGATAAGACTCTCCAGAAGCCGGCTCAATCCGCGCTCGACTTCATTGCTTACGCTCAAGACCCCGTCGAAGGCGGCTGGCGATATAGCCCGAAGCAGCCCGGTGATACATCGGTTTCCTGTTGGCAGATTCAAGCATTGGTGGTGGGCAAGAATGTGGGGCTCAAAGTTAGTGACGAAACAGTGGGCGGTGCGACTAAATTTCTTGATGCCGTCCAGTCAGAAAAAGGTGTCTATTACGGCTACACAACTCCTGGACGCGGCATGGCAACGTCAGCTCAAGGGCTACTGTGCCGAATTCAACTTGGTTGGGACCCCGCGGATGATCGAGTAAAGACAGGCGTGGCAGCTTTGTCAAAACAAGGGCCCTCGCAAGGGAATCACTACTACAACCTATTCGCCACTCAGTTGCTGCAGAAGCACGGCGGCAAAGCTTGGCAGGCTTGGCAGGCTTGGCGATCCGAAATAGTCGCTCAGCTCATAGCCGATCAGCAAAAAGAAAAGGCAACAGCAGGAAGTTGGCTTGTCACTAAGGGTGGTCACGGCGTCCAACGCGGCGGAAGACTGTATTGCACCGCGATGGCACTCATGGTCCTCGAGACTGCGATTGAAAAGAAAGTTGAGTAGCAAGCGTGCCGACTCAGTTGCTTTCCGCCCTTAGCTCAACATTTCTGCGATGACTTCTTTTGCTTTTTTGAGTGCTGCGGGAAGGTTTTCAGGTTGTTTACCGCCAGCTTGAGCGAGGTCGGGTTTTCCACCGCCACCGCCGCCGACGACCGGTGCGACTTGCTTGACCCAATTTCCAGCACTGGCACCGCGTTCGATGAGCGCCTTGCTGATTCCGGCAACCAGCATGACTTTATCTTCGCCTTGCGCTGCTGCGAGGAGGACTGCTACCAGCTCGGACTTCTTTCGCATCTGGTCGATCAACTGTCGCATGAGGTTGGGGTTAGCACCGGGAACATCGAGGACCACGACGCTTACACCGTTGACGTCTTCAGCTTTTTCCAAAAGGGAATCGGCCGATAGGTCACCACTTTGAGCAAGTTGTTGGAGCTGTTGTTTCAGATTCGCGACGTCTTTGTGCATTGCGACGATACGAGCGGGCAGCTCGAGAATGGGCACGTTTAACGCTCGAGCTGCATCGCGAACTTGTTTGCGGGCAGCAGCGTAGCTAACTTCCACGGACGGATCGCCCGCTTCGACTGCAGCTAGTTCCGCCGGTTGGCTACCGCCGGCGAGTTGTTTTTTCAAGTCGCGAACTTGACCAGCCAATTGTTGAGCGGCAGCGACTACGCTGAGCGGCGCAACGCCCAGAGCGTCGGCAGCATCTTGCAACGCTTGTCGTGTTTTCGCGGCGTGCTCCGCCGCCTTCGTTCCAGTGTAAGCGGTGATTCGCCGGGTGCCTGCCGAAACACCTTCCTCAGTTACGATTTCAAATTCGCCGACCTGAGAAGTATTGGTCAAGTGAATTCCGCCGCAAAGTTCTTTGCTGAATTCGCCCATCGATACCATGCGAACGGGGTCGGGATATTTCTCGCCGAATAACATCATCGCGCCCGCAGTCCGGGCATCTGCCAGCGGCAAGTGCTCCCAGCGAATTTCTTCGGCCGCGTCGACTCGATCGATGACTTGCTTTTCAATCAAACTAAGTGTGTCCGCTTCGACAGCCGACATGTTCGTGAAGTCAAATCGTAGAATATCCTGATCGACTTTCGAGCCCTGCTGTTGAGCGTGACTGCCTAGGTTTTGTTGCAAAGCGTAGTGCAGGATATGCGTCGCTGAGTGAGCTCGTTGGATCGCTGCGCGTCGCTCTTTGCCTACCGTCGCGGTGACCGTCGCTCCAGCTGCGACGGAGCCTTTGCTAAGGTAACCGTGATGTAGAACGAGATTGCCGTCCTTTTGAGTGTCTTTGATGACGAAGCGGAAACCCTCGCCTGTGATTTCTCCCGAGTCTCCAACTTGGCCGCCCGACTCGCCGTAGAAAGGAGTTTGGTTGAGGACGACGGTGACTTCATTTTCTTCACCAACCTTGTCGTACTTTTCGAACAGTTGTTCAGCGTCGGCGATGCCGTGGATTTCGGCTTCTGCCGATTCAGTATCGTAACCGAGGAACTCCGTCTCTTGGACCGCTTTCTTCAATTGTTCGATCGGCCCCGTCTTGAACAACTGAAATTGATCGCCGCCAGAGTCGATGCCATGTTGCTTCATGGCTGCCCGAAAACCTTCCCAGTCAAAGGTCATACTTTGCTCGGCCGCCATCGCCTCAACTAGTTCTGGCGGAACGCCGTAGGTTTGATACAGATCGGCTGCCTGGTCACCGTTCACCATGACTTGGGCAGTCCCCTTCGCTTCTTCGAAAATATTTTCGATTCGAGCCAATCCATCATCCAGTCGTACAAGGAACGTTTCTTCCTCTTTCTTAATAACTTGCTGGACTCGATCCAATGTTGTCGAAAGTTCTGGGTAACCCACCTTCATCATATCGGCGACGACAGGTGCCAACTGGAATAGGGCGGGATCGCGACCACCCATTTGGTGCATGTCGAGGACAGCGCGACGAAGTAGACGGCGGATTACGTATTTCTCTTTGTTGGCACCCGGATAAACATTTTCGTGGATTGCAAATGTGCACGCGCGAACGTGATCGGTGATACGGCGTAGCCGTCGCCCGTTGTCGCTGTCGGCATCATACTTCTGCCCGCAGATTTCGGCAGCGGCTTCCACGATCGGGAGCAGTATGTCGATGTGGTAGTTCGTGTCTTTCCCCTGCAATGTGGCTGCAGTTCGCTCCAGTCCCATGCCAGTATCGATGTTCTTACTGGGCAGAGGTCGGAGGTTGTCCGGCAGCTCGCCGACGCGATTGAATTGCGTAAACACCAAATTCCAGATTTCGACTTCCTTGTTGGAATCATCCAGATAGAAGATCTCGCTACACGGACCGCAAACTCCATTTGGTCCTTGGCTCGGAGCACTTGCGGGCCAGAAGTTGTCGGCTTCATCCATCCGAGTAATCTTGGATGAGGGTAGCTTGATGTCGGTCATCCAAATGTTCGCAGCTTCCTCGTCATCTTGGTATACGGTGACCGAAAGTCGGGCGGCATCGAGCCCCAACCATTTCGGTGCGGTGAGAAACTCCCACGCCCAATTGATAGCTTCCCGCTTGAAGTAATCCCCGAAACTAAAGTTACCCAACATCTCGAAAAAGGTATGGTGATAAGCCGTTCGACCAACATTGTCGATGTCGCCCGTTCGCAGACATTTCTGACTGGTTGTCGCGCGAGTGAATTCGAGCTTCACTTTGCCAAGAAAGTGGTCTTTAAACTGATTCATGCCCGCTGGAGTAAACAGGACGGACGGGTCCCAAGTCGGTACCAAAACATCACTTGGCTGGCGCGAATGACCCTTCGATTCAAAGAAGGTTAGGTACTTTTCACGTAATTCGTCCGAATTCATCGTCTATACTCCGACGTGCATGTTGTGGTTCACCAAACCGACCATCATATCCGCTCGGTTGGTTTGCGGTAAAGTGGTTCAGCTCAAGGCGCGTCCCCATTTGTTTCTGCAGAATTCTCACGAAGAGCCTTAGCGCAGCCGTCGGCAGCAACTCTGCGACCTCTGCGTTTAGCTGCGACTACTAAACCCGGGGCGTCGGGACGATTGTTCTTAAACGCGGAAGTCCGCAGAGGCGCAGTGGACCGCAGAGGAAGAAGAAGAGAATTGGCGGATTGAAAACTCGTGGCCCCATGGAACACTTCGAGACTGCTCAATTCAACCTAATGGCTAAGTTGCTCGGGTAAAAAACTCCAACGATCAAGAAAGGACTCGATCCCGCCGAAAAAAACGGCACTAACCGAGTCCCACAATATCCTTTCCCTGTTCTTCTTCTCTGCGCCTCTGCGACCTCTGCGTTTAGCTGCGACTACTAAACCCGGGGCGTCTGAACGATTGTTCTTAAACGCGGAAGTCCGCAGAGAGAGATAACCAACGAAATGAGCAACATTGGGCTCTGACGTGACTGGCGGGACCTTATTGCGTAGAGTCCGTCGCGTCTACGACAACGGACGTTTTGCCATCGATTGGCATTGTTATGCGGAGACGAACTGTCTCCTCGTTCTCTCCAACCGCTGCGAAGAACTGCTCGGGGCTGGCGACTCTTTGCGTTCCGACGTGAGAGATGAACGCGTATTGGCGGAGTCCCGCTTTCCAAGATGCTGAATCGACATCAATTGATGTCACGACCACGCAGCCCTCGGTATCGATTTCCGATCGACGCTGATCGAGTTGATAAGGCGGGATTGCCGTCGGGAAATCGACCTGGATTCCACGCCATCCGGGAGGAGCTTTTTCAGAATAAGCAACTCGACTCGAACCGACAAACTTCTTGCCAAGCAGCACTTTCTTTTTAGTTGGCGGTTGTCGAAAGGGGAACGTGTGCACTAACAATTCCACTTCCGCTCGAGCCGGCATCTCGCTTACCAAACGAACCAGGCTAGCCGCCGAGTTGACGTTCCGATTGTCGACCGAAAGAACGATATCGCGGTCGCGTAAGCCTGCAGCGAAGGCCGGTGTTCCGCGAACAACCGAACCGACTCGAATTCCCTGCATTCCCGTTTGGCGTTCTTCAATGGTGAGATCTCGAGGTTCAATGCCAAGGAATCCATAACGCGGCGACTCACCCAACTTCAGCGAACGCAAGGCCTGCTGGAAACTTTCGTTAACCGGGATGGCAAATCCAGCGGAACTCTCCAGGCCGTTCAGTGCGGTGAGTGACGTTGTCAAGCCAACCATCTCTCCCTTCAGGTTAAGCAGCGCCCCGCCACTCGTCCCAAAATTTAACTTGGCATCAGTTTGAATTAGGGTTCCGTAATGATGGAGCGAGTCTCGAGCTTCGGCACCTTCGAGAGTCTTGCGAGGTGGTGCTTGCCGCGACAAATTCGAGATTATTCCCCAGCCGGCACTCGGCTCCCCGTCGCGGGCGATAGCTTGCGGATTGCCAAGGGTGATGACGATATTCCCCTTCTTAAGCGTCGTAGCATCGCCGAATGTCACTGGTTTTAGGTTGGTCGCTTGAATTTGTAGAACGGCCAAGTCCATCCAGGGATCGGATGCTTTTACTTTGGCAAAATAAGGCTTGCGCTGAATCCAGACGTGGTAGTCATTTTGTTTTATCTGTCCCAGGACGTGAGCTGTAGTAAGAATCAGTCCGTCTTTGTCAATGACGACGCCAGTACCGTATTCGTTGGGAATGAAGTCCGGACTGGTTGGATCGCGTGATTCGTTCCAGCGCAAACCGCGCGGCTGCACCGCACCTGCAACTTGCTTGCGGACGCGCGCGATAGCGACGACTGATTCTTCAGCTTTTCCGATCGTCTCGATCAGTTGTTTTTCCATGGCGACTGCCAGTTGGAGAGCCGAGACCTCTTGGGCCTGAATCGAGCGAACGGGAAGGTTGAGCGACAGAATCGCGATCAGCAGTACACACATCACGGGAAGGCATTTTCGGGGAGCGCGTTTTAGGGGAGCGCATAAAGAAAGCCGTCGAGGATGAATGGACATCCGCAGACGGCTCTTCCCACGAGGTGACGTTTGAAGGAGTTTTGGACTTGCCGCGAAGCTTGTGGTAGCTCGCGAGAGTATCACGTCACCTTGCGAGGCGTCGGTGTTCGGAAGCGGGAGGGTGTCAACATGTTTGCCGGGCGAGGACTTGCCGAGCGCTGTTAACGACGTTTCATCCAACACTGTTTCAGCTAACACTGTTTCAGCTACTGCCGTTTCGTCCAACCGCGACGCCTGTCTTGGTCCCGGTGTCGAATCCAGCAAGCCCAAACGAACGGGCCTTAAACGAACGGGACTTAAACGAACGGGACTTAAACGAACGGGACTTAAACGAACGGGACTTAAACGAACGGGACTTAAACGAACGGGCCCCAAACGAACGGGCCTTA
>JBLHLE010000189.1:0-9257 GCA_047620805.1 Pirellulaceae bacterium | reverse complement strand
ATCGGGTGTCGCACGCGACAAGTACGGCAATGAAATAGGAGGCGGACTGGGCCGAGGGCTCGCCATCATGCGAGTCGTTATCGGACTTGGCTGCGCCGGCTTTGCGATCTACAAAATGGTCGCGGGGGTAGATTTCTTTGGAGCGTTGAATTTGTGAGAATCCTTTGGTGCAATTAGCAAACAACAACTAGCATACAAAATACAAAATACAAATGCCCGAGTGCGGGGAACATGCGAGTACCAACTATGAAACACTTTCAACTGAGTTTGTTCTGTCTTCTTTTGCTGGTACCGGTGAACTTGTGGGGCAAAGATAGGCAGCCGAATTACATCCTTATTTTCTGCGACGACCTCGGTTATGGCGATTTGGGTTGCTTTGGCTCGGAGAAGAACCGCACGCCGCGGATCGATCGTCTCGCGGAGGAAGGAATTCGCTTCACTAACTTCTACTCGTCCAGCCCCGTTTGCACTCCATCTCGCTCGAGTCTATTGACGGGCTGTTATCCTCGTCGTGTCGGCATGCACGAAGACTATACGGGCCACTGGGTACTGATACCTCGCAGCCGTCGCGGCCTTCATCCCGACGAACTAACGTTGCCGGAAGCGTTGAAGAGCGTCGGTTATGCGACTGCCTGTATTGGCAAATGGCACCTTGGTGACCAACCCGATCACCTTCCGACAAAACATGGATTTGACTATTACTTTGGCATTCCTTACTCCAATGATATGCAAAGTAAAGGTCGCGGAGACCCGCCCCTGCCGCTAGTCCAAGATGCAACTGTTATTGAGGCCCCAGCGGATCAAGCGACGCTGACGCAGCGTTACACAAAGCAGGCGATTGAGTTCATTGAAAAGCATCGGACCCAGCCATTCTTTGTCTATTTACCCCACACGTTTCCTCACCTGCCCCTCTATGCCTCGAAAGACTTTCACGGCCAGAGTGCCAACGGGCGATACGGCGATAGCGTCGAGGAGATCGACTGGTCCACTGGCCAGATTCTGGACTGTCTTGAACGCTTGAAACTGGCGGAGAACACTGTAGTCATCTTTACCTCCGACAACGGCTCGAACGGACGCGGCGGCGGCTCGAACAAACCGCTGTCGGGCGCGAAAGGCAGCACGATGGAAGGTGGGATGCGAGTTCCAATGATCGCCCGTTGGCCCAAAAAGATCCCTGCCAATTCAGAATGCAACGACCTCACGACTACCATGGATATGCTCCCCACATTCTGCGCAATCAGCGGTGCAACTGCCCCACAAAAGACAATTGACGGCTTTGATATTCGCGATAATTTATTTGCGGTGGAGGGAGCTCGTTCACCCTACAAAGCTTTGTTCTATTATCGTCGACGTCAGTTGCAAGCCGTCCGCATGGGCGACTGGAAATATCACTTGCCGCTCAATAACACTCACCCAAATTGGACTTCGGCGGAGCCGACAGGCAAGGGCCGTCCAGGAATGCTCGTCAACCTAAAGGATGACCTGCAGGAGACAGCGGATGTCGCCGCAGAATATCCTGACATCGTCCGACAGTTAACTCAGCTGGCCGAGGATGCCGCCGCGCGACTTGGAAATGACGACAAAGTTGGATCGCAACAAAGGTCCGCAAAAACACTCGACTCGTCGACACCCATGGTTAAACGCGACTAGTTATCGCGCCAAACCGCTTCCAGCAGACCGCGGGTATATTCGCATTTTTTCGTGACACGCGACAGCACTGCAACACCTGCAGGTGTTCCCTTTCGAAGTTTTATAGGAAGCAGGGGGCTCGAAATACTATAAATGCTATCCGGCGGTTTGATGTTTACGACCCGCCGTCGTTTCGGTATTGTCCGTTCGCAAAGTAGTCGAATCAAGGATGTCTGGTAGCGGAAAGGGAATCTATGTGGTCGTTGCGAACCGCCGGCAAGGCGCAGGTCCGTGATACGAATCCGCCGCGGGTTTCACCAGAAACGCTGACAGATATGGCGAAGCACTTGCGTCAGCTCAACTTCTATTTTCTACTGGCGTGCGTCGCACTTCTGCTGGCAATATATCTGCCCCGGGACGCGACTCTGGATAAAGCGACGACGCAACTAGATGAAGTCATCCGTTTTCAGAGTGACGTCGGAGACGAACAACTTTACGAAATCGCGGGGGCATCACCACCGGCCTGGTCGGGTCATCGCGATCCCTACGCCGCAATTCTGTTCAAACGTCCAAGTTCGAATTCTCCCAAACAGAATGTCTGTTTCGTTTATGAAAATGAGATTCTGAAGGGTCAGTGGATGGAATTGGGGAAAGTGGGCCTGGACGATTTTCGCCACGTAGAGACGCATGAAGAATTCTCGCAACTTTGGAATTCGCTGGCTCGCGACGACGCCTATCTGCGCATCAGAGAATACAGCCCAGACGCCTACTATTCGCCTCGCGGCGAACCGGGAATCAAGGCCGACCAACAGATTCCAGTACAAGTCGTTACCAATCGAATCGAAGTCCAACAACTCTTCGAATTGGCGTTCTCAGCCGCAGGCACCGATAAACTGACGCCGACCATCGCCGAATGGATTGTCTTCGATGAAGAGATTAGCGGAAAACGCTATGCCAAAGGAATTCAACTTGCCAGATCGATGCGAATGATTGGCGGAGACGATGCGATTGTTTTGCCCGTCGCAGTCGAACCCGCGGGGTTGCCAATACTGAATCGCCTTTTTGAGCGAACCGATACCAAGTTCAAGTATCTCTCAGCCAACGACTACGACCTCGTTCATCGAGAACTCTCCGATTGGACACTCGACGGTAAACTCGATCAACTCGGACTGTATTCGATGCGTTCGATATTGGATGCGCTACGGATCGCACAAAGCGAAAAGTTCGATGTCTTTGGATTCGGCGTTCCCTACGAGTTTCTCTTCCAGTACGGACTCCTGATTCTGGTCGCCATCGAAGTCTTTTTCTGGGGACACCTACGCAGTTTCCGAATCTTGACCGCACAACACGAGCCCGCCGTGTGGGCTCCCTGGTTGCCACTCTACCCAAATCTCCTCAGCCGGGCACTCACAATTGTCTCGGTAGTGATCTTCCCCATCTCGGTGATTATCGGTCTGGTGTTGGCCGGCGACTTAAGAATCTCATCCGTCTTTACCGCAGCGGTGGGTATCGCGGTCGCTGGCATGATCTTCACCGAGTTCTACCGACACTGGCACGCTACCGTCTTAACGCCTGTGAAAATCGCTCGGCCCACAGCACAAGCAGCCTAGCGCTAGAGCGTACGCGTCGAGTTACTTTCAACGTCCTGAAGCTGGGCTCGCCAGAGCTTTACAGAGCTTTACAGAGCTCAGGCCGCTCCTGCACAGCGACGTGGTGTGATACGTCATAGCCAGAAGTCTAGCGGCGACCTTGACACCCAACTCGCTTTTGGCATAAAATGGACCTGCGGGTCCGTTATTGGTGAGCCTGCCACTTTTGCCGTTTGTTCATTGCCAGCTTGCGCGAGAAACAGGAGCTTTAAATGCGTTCCATTCTAAGAATCGCACTCAGTTCGACGCTTGCCATTCTGAGTCTCTCGTGTGTTTCGGCGATCGTTGTTGCTCAGCCACCCGTTTCGACTGCCGAACCCGTTTCGACTACTGAGTCGAAAGTTGACAGCGAGCGGATCACGGTCGAGGCGGCCCGCGTAAAGGCCAAGCTAATGCACAAAATCTATTCGGCAACATTAGCTGCGATGCACCACGAGTACTTTCGCGACGAACGAGCAGCCGTTCCGGCGCGAGTGTTGGAAGGCGTTTTCGCCGACATTGCAGAAGAAGAAAACATCAAGACAAAGTGGATCGCAGTTAATGCGCGAGCGATGAGTATCAATCACGAAGCGAAGGAAGAGTTTGACAAGCAGGCGGTCAAAGCGATTAAAGCGGGCAAAGGTTATTTTGAGTTGGTCGAAAACGGAACTTACCAGAGAGCCGAAGCGATATCATTGATGAATCGCGGTTGCCTCAGTTGTCACATGGGTTTCGGCAGCAGCGGCAAGACGCAGCGTTTTGCTGGCTTGGTTATCTCAATTCCCGTAAAGGCCGGCGAGTAAGCTCGTCGACACTTCGACACATCACGAGAATATGATCGCCGCGTCGACGACTAGTCCCAGCAAGATATGTTGGAGCATTCCCGAAAGTATCGACTTCGTGCGATAGGCCAGCCACCCCCAAAGTAAAGCTCCCGCGATTGCCGCGATCGATTCCGTTAGGGGCTGTCCGATGTGGAGTAACGACGACGCCACTACTTGAACCAGCAGTGCGCTGGGGCGTCCCATCGAATCCGCCAAACCGAATTGGAGAAAGCCGCGGAAGTGAAATTCCCATCCCAGGTAGAACAGTGCATACGTGCAAGCGTGAAACCACAATGTTGTCGTCGTCCCAGCTTGCTTGTTAATGGGAAATGCCTCATCCATTCCCGGTGCCATCGTTGACAGGTAGCCAAAGAAGGCGAACGCCGGCGCAGCGATCAGAAAGGACCGTATCGTCAGCAAGCGATTTCCCAACCCCACACCGTAGTCCACAAGTCGTTCGCGAAACACGAGCGTGACAATCAGCGAGGGTATTACGCCAAGCAGGACCAGGCAGCTGACGAACTGATACACGGCTGCGTTGGACTGCGATCTGGCATCCTGGCCAACTGCAGCGATACTGTTCAAATAGAATTCGACCGTGCCAAAGTTCTTCCATACCAGCATCAGCACTATCGAAGAGCCGAGAATTATGGCTGGCTTGTAGGCCATAATTCCAGCATTTGCGGCAGGCAGCTGGGAAGAATTACCTGAAATCGTCGCATAAGTTGGTTTGTGATCGGTCATAATGCTCTAACTCGAGCCAACAGTTGCGGCACTAAATTGACTAATAGGAACAGATTGGATCAATGTCTGTTTATGCTACACGACGATTAGATTATACTAACAGCTCGTGGATCTCGCCGAAGTTTTGGCAACTCTCTTCTAGAATCCCCATCTAATAGAGACCGAATCACGCCTACCGCCTTCACCCCACCCTTTAATCTACATGGAGTACGTTCCATGGCGGCGATACGCCGGTCACCAAAGGCGCTACGATTACACGTCAGTAGCGCTCAGTTGCCCTCCTTCAAAGCGTCCTTCTTTACTGCGCCCTCCTTCAAAGCGCCCTCCTTCAAAGCGTCCTTCTTTACTGCGTCCTTCTTTGCAGTGTCGATATTTACTGCGTCGATATTTGCGGTCACACTGCTGACCGCGCGCAGTGCATCTGCAGAGGAAGAGACGAAGATCGACAAAGGGCAGCTGGATTTTTTTGAGTCGAAGATTCGACCGGTGTTGGTGGCCAAGTGCTATTCCTGCCATTCCGCCAAGGCCGAATCGGACAGCAAGCTGAAAGGTGGACTGCTTCTCGATACGAGAATCGGGATGCAAAAGGGGGGCGAAAGTGGCCCCGCGGTTGTTCCCGGAAACGTGAAGGAGAGTCTCATCATCTCGGCATTGAAGCACGAAGAATTCGAGATGCCACCGAAAGGCAAACTGCCCGAGGATGTCGTCGCGGATTTCGTCAAGTGGGTCGAGACAGGCGCAGCTGATCCACGCGAAGGTGAACCGCTGGTGACTCGCAAAGAGATCGACTTTGATTCGGCCTCTCAGTTTTGGGCCTTTCAATCACCGCAATTGCCAGCACTCCCAAAGATCAACCGCGAAGACTGGCCAAAGACAGACATCGATCATTTCATCTTGGCGGCTATCGAAGGCAACGCCCTCACGACCGTAGGGCCGGCTCAGAAGCGGACGCTGATCAGACGAGCGACATTCGATCTTACGGGCCTGCCGCCGACGCCCGACGCCATCGCCGCGTTTCTGGCTGACGATTCATCACAGGCTTTTGATAAGGTCATCGATCGTTTATTGGAGGCTCCGCAATATGGCGAGCGTTGGGGTCGACATTGGTTAGACGTAGCTCGCTACGCCGAAGATCAAGCGCACACCTTTGGCGTTAGCAAACGTGAGCACGCCTTTCAATATCGCGACTGGGTTATCCAGGCGTTGAACAAAGACATGCCCTACGACCGTTTTGCGAAGTTGCAAATCGCTGGCGACCTGTTGATGGACGACTCGGCGGACCAATTCGAGCGAATCGCGGGACTTGGATTTTCCGGTTTGGGCGCCATCTATTACAAGAACTCGGACAAGGCCAAAGCGATCGCCGACGAACTGGATGATCGCATCGACACAGTGACGCGCGGCTTCCTTGGACTCACCGTATCGTGTGCCCGCTGCCACGACCACAAATTTGATCCGATTCCCACCGAGGACTACTATTCTTTGGCCGGCATTTTCGCCAGCACTCAGATGGCCGACCTGCCGCTGGCAGAGAAACCGATAGTCGAAAAATACAAAGCCGCACAAGCGAATGTTCGCGAACAGGACGGACTGCTGAAAGCGTTCCGATCCAAACAGAAAGAGGTTATCGCAGAGTCACAACGCGGCGCCGTCGCGAAGTACATGGTTGCGTCTTGGATGTATCGAAACCGCAAAGCAGCGGATGCCAAACACAACACGACGACGCACGCGATGGAATTTAAACTCGAAAAGAGTTGGCTCGAACGGTGGGACAAGTATCTCGATCCGAACAACAAGGCGATTGAGAAAGTTGCTGAGTTGAAGGCTTGGCGGACGCTCGAATCGCCAGCAGGCAAAAGCAACCTCGAGAAAGCTCCCGCAAACGTCCTTGCCGCTGCAGATCAGTTTCAGCAATATCTGAATGAAATACTCGACGATCGCGATGGCAAGAATCGTTCACAGCCAAAACCCGCGGTCTACGTTAGCCCGATTCTCAAAGGCGAAAAACGGACCGTCGACATCGACGTCGACATCAGTGGAACCAAAGATCTCTATCTAGTCGTAACTGACGCGGGAGATGATATTGGCAACGATTGGGCGAGTTGGTTGTCTCCCAAGCTTCTCGGCCCGACGGGCGAAACGAAGCTCAATGAACTAAAATGGAAAACCGCAACAACTAGTTGGCAAACGGTCCAGCTCAACAAGAACGCTGGTGGTCAGCCATTGAAAGTCGGCGAGACAACGTACCCCGACGGTCTCGGAACTCACGCGACTTCCGTAATTCACTACCGTCTGCCGGCAGAATTCGGTCGCTTTCAGGCCAAGGGTTATTTGGACGGAAGCGGAGCCGGCTCGATACAATTTCGCGTCTATACCGCCGAACCTAACGATCTCGCCGAAGCGACCGATCCGAAGTTATCCGCAGAAAAAGTCGAGATGATAAAGACAGTGTTTTCACAGTCTGGTTTATTTACACTCGGCGACGGCGAACTTGCGAATCACCTCGACAAATCAAAGCAGGATGACCTTTCTGCGTTGGAAACGAATCTGAAATCAGCACAATCTGCATCTCCGCCTGCCCCGCCAATGGCCCATGCCGTTCGCGACTCCGGCTCCAACGACATGAAAGTCTACTTGCGAGGCGATCCTGCTCGACAGGGCGAAGTGGCACCTCGCCGATTTTTGCGAATTCTTGCGGGCGCCGACCGAGCTGCCTATACCGCAGGAAGCGGCCGCCGACAATTAGCCGAAGAGATTGGCAGCGCCGAAAACCCGCTGACCGCTAGAGTGATGGTGAATCGCGTCTGGCAACATCACTTCGGCAAAGGGCTCGTCGCCACCAGTAGCAATTTCGGTACGCTAGGCGAGCGGCCAACGCATCCGGAACTACTCGACTGGTTGTCCGTCAACTTCGTCGAGTCAGGCTGGTCGCTGAAATGGTTGCACAAAGAGATCATGCGATCTGCGGTTTATCAAGCTAGTAGCAATCACGACGCGAAGAACTTTGAGGTCGATCCGGAGAATCGTTATCTGTGGAGAATGAGTCGCAGCCGTCTAGATGTCGAAGCATGGCGAGACGCATTGTTGTCCGTATCGGGAAACTTGGATGCGACAATGGGCGGACCAACCGCTCGCTTGTCGGACTCCAACAATAGCCGACGAACCGTTTACGCCAGTATCAGTCGACATGAACTGGATGGCCTGTTGCGGCTATTCGACTTCCCCGATGCAAATGTGACAAGCGCCGCTCGCTCAGAAACAACGATTCCGCAGCAGCAGCTCTTTGTGCTCAACAGCGACTTCTTTATCCGCCAAGCCAAATCGCTCGCGGCTCGACTTCAAAAAGAATCGGAAGACGACGCCGAGCGAATAAAACTGGCGTATTCCTTACTGTATGGACGAGCACCAGATGAATCCGAACTATCGCTGGGTGTAAACTTCCTGGCCGGCGAAAAACTTGCCGACGATAAACTGTCATTGTGGGAACAGTACGCTCAAGCACTACTCGGTGCCAATGAATTCATGTACATCGACTAAACTCACGATACGAATACGCTCAATAGAAATACCCCAATACATCACCCGCCAAACTGAGAAGACTCAGATGACATCAGCAAGCAATGTATATCGCGACGAGAATACCGCCAGTCCTGCATTCCCAACTCGACGGGATTTGCTTCGCAGTATTGGGACGGGCTTAGGCACATTGGGACTCGCGGGGATCTTAGCCGACGAGAACAGTTTGGGAGCGGCGTTGGGTGCTGAACAAGCGAATCCGCTGGCTCCCAAGCCAGCTCACTTCCCCCCCAAAGCCAAGCACGTCATCCACCTCTTCATGAACGGTGGACCCTCGCAAGTCGATACATTCGATCCGAAGCCGTTGCTGGAAAAGTACCATGGCCAGCGCCCGCCTGGTTCTGAATTGAAAACCGAACGCAGCACGGGCGGACTATTCAAGAGTCCCTTCAAGTTCAACAAATGCGGCGAATCGGGCATCGAAGTCAGCGAGATATTTCCGGAAGTTGGAAAGTGTATCGATGACATCTGCGTCATCCGCTCCATGCATACGGACGTGCCAAATCACGAACCATCATTGTACATGATGAATTCGGGGATCATCCAACCAACACGTCCGTCTATGGGGTCGTGGCTTTGCTACGGGCTTGGAAGTGAGAATCAGAACTTACCCGGGTTCGTTGTACTCTGTCCAGGCAAGCCAGTGGTTGGCCCGCAATTGTGGAGCAATAGCTTCCTGCCCGGGATCTATCAGGGCTGTCATATCAACAATGGCAACATCGATCCCAAAAAAGTGATCGCTCACATCAACAACAATCACATTTCGCGCGACAGTCAACGCCGCCAGCTGGATCTGCTTACGCAACTGAACCGTAAGCATCTAGAAGAACGAGTTCAGGACAGTCAGCTCGAAGCT
>JBLHLE010000188.1:0-9259 GCA_047620805.1 Pirellulaceae bacterium | reverse complement strand
GGTCTTATAGATCTGCAGCGTTCCGCGATCATCGCGTATTAAGCCGCGGGAATAGACTTTGAATACCAAACCGCGGGACGGCGGGGGCGGCAGAAAGAACGCGTCGAATTTGCCGAGATCGTCGAGCTTCCGCCGTTGGGCTGCGGGCAAGTCTCGCCATTTTTTCAGACCTTCGTCCAGGTCGTGCGACAGCAACTGTCCGTTGGGAGTAACGACAGCCATTTCGTTGGCGAAGTGTTTCGCCACTCGGCGGAAAAACGTTGAAACCATGCCGGATTGATTGCCAGCGTCGCCGTTGAGCACGAGCGGCACAAACTTCTTGCCAATCAAGTCGGCTTTTTTCCAGAGGGAACTAGCACGGTTCCCGCAGCAGCCGTTTCACGTTCGGCCCAACACATCGCCGCCGCCGGAACGCCACAAAAACAGCGGCTTGTCCTCACGCGCCGCACGTTCGCGGGCCTCTTTCAGATTGCTCAGCCAAGGCACCGACGCCCACTGCGATTCGTCTGGCTGCGGCCGGATCAGCCGTTGGATCGACGCGAAGTTTCGCGGCGACAGCGCGGTATCGTCGGCCCGAAGAGATCCACCTGCGGCGAGGATCAGTACAAAAACGCAAATGATTTTTGAAGACATCGAAGTGCTCGCTAATGAGTAAGATGTACGCCCGTTGGCAGATCATAATACCATCTTCTTCGCGACGTCGCGGCCTATAAGACAGGTAACGTCGGTCTATTTACGCAGCCCCCTCAAACGGCGGCGGGGCAGATCTTGATAGTCGCCTTCCGCTCCGAGGCTGTCAGTTTTTCTCGATCGGGTACTGTTGACGCATAGTCGCCTTCCGCTCCGCCGGAATTGCGTTCTTCCTACGCGAGTTACCGCCCCACTCATATCGTTTTTAGACTGTCTACTTGTCGGCAGTCGAAAAACGATATGAGAAGGGGAGGTCGCCGTCGGTTCTTCTAAAATTGGGCGGCGGGTGGGCGTCTAGAAGTACAGAATTGTTCGGCCAGTTCCATCCACGAATCCCTGACGAACCACGTTATTTACTGCCGCTGCTTCGCAGCTTGATAGTCGCCTTCCGCCCCCCTTACCCCTCCCCGTGCAATGCCGCGCTAACTTCGCTGACGCCAAAGCGGATTTGGCGGCATTCACGTGGAGGGGGCCAGAGCTGGCGATTTATCGGCTGCCGAAACGGACGGGGCAGGGGAGGGGAGTTCAACGTGACAACGACGGCCCCCCTCAAACGGGACAAGCAGCATGTTTTTTCTCCGTTATGCGACTTTCACTGATTACCAGTGAGCTGGCCAAACGTCGGATTTACCCATTATTGTTTTGCACAATCGCTGCGCGGGGCATAATATCGTTCGGCGGAGACGATGCGGTCTGTCTGCCATCCGGCTAAACCGAGACTCTACCAGAAGCGACAATGTTACCAGCGTTCAGAACGGATCTGGTAGCCGGCGATTAATTTGATCAATCCATCAGATCAGACCCAGGAGCAATCTTTGAACGGAAACACCTCGAAATATCGTCGGTTTCACAACCCGTATATTCTTCTCATCGCAACACTGCTGCCGTTGGTGGCTGTGGGCTTGAGCCGCGGCGACGAATGGCCGGGCTGGCGCGGTCCGACAGGGCTCGGTTACACAATCGAAAAAGACCTGCCGCTAACTTGGAACGGCAAAAGCGGAGAGAACATACTCTGGAAAGCGGAGTTGCACGGCGGCAAGAAACGAAACCCTGAATTCGCCAGCCCGGGTTGGTCCAGTCCGATCGTCTGGGGCGACCGCGTGTTTCTGACAACCGCAATTTGGCCAGCCGAAGTGCCTGAAGCAGAGCGGCGAACAACCATCGGGGAACATCACGTCCTCTGCTACCGTGCGACCGACGGCCAGCAACTGTGGGACACAATCCTGCCGGCCGGTAAATGCGTCGTCAACAATTTCTACCACATGTACAGCGTACCGACGCCAGTCACCGACGGCAAACAACTGTTCGCTTTGTTCGCCTCCGGCGTGCTGGTGTCGCTCGATTTCGATGGCAAAATCGTCTGGCGGGAAGAGTTGCCGCTACTCAGGGAGGCCGATGGGGGAATCTGCAGCAGCCCAATTCTCCACAAAGACACTGTCATTATCCCGGGAATTCAAGAACTCGGTCTCCGCGCACTCGACAAGCTGACCGGCAAACTCAAATGGGAGCAGACCGTCCGGCATCGCAACACCTACGCCACGCCGGCACTGCTGCGGATCGGCGGCAAACTCCAACTGATCCACAACTCTGGCGGCATCGAAGGCTTCGATCCCGACAATGGCGAATTGCTCTGGTCGTGCCGATGCGAAAGTTCGCAGTCTTCGGTGACCTTCGGCAGAGGCCTGCTATACGTCGATGCCGGCCGCGGCGGTCGCACGGGCACGGCGATCGATCCGACTGGCTCCGGGGACGTTTCCAAAACGCACATCAAGTGGGAGACGAAGGTCGGCGGCGCGGCCGGCACCTCACCGATCATCGTCGGCGATTATCTCTACCGGATTAGCGACCCCGGGATAATCCGCTGTTGGAAGGTGGCCAACGGCGAGTTGGTTTACGAACAACGGGCCGAACGGATCACGCCCAGTGCCAGCCCGGTGGCCAGCGCAGACGGCCGCATCTATTTCGCCAGCTCGGGCAAAACCTATGTGATTCAAGCGGGCCCCGAATACAAAGAACTGGCCGTGAACGACCTGGACGACAACCCCGATTACGCCAGCGCCGCCGTCTCCGGCGGGCGGATTTTCATCAAAGGGAAGTCGTATCTGTGGTGTATCGGCACGAAGTAAAATGGAAAAGTCATCTGCTGCCCGCAACGTCTACTATATTCCCCGCGATGTGACATTCCACATTCAAACTCTCACAAAAACTTCAACAGCAGGCCACCAATGAAAAATACCATTTGGATTGCATTCGTCGGGTTTTGTATTGCGATGCATTCGTTGAGCCTGCTGGCGGATGAACCGGCGTCCGGTTGGCGCGGCAATGCGACCGGACTGTGGCCGCATGCCAAGGCTCCGCTGCAGTGGGGACGGCTTGCTCATGGATCGCTGGAAGGCATGCGCGCCCAAGCCGATCGGCCTTCGCAGGATGGCGGAGACAAGGCGCCAGCGGTGCAAAAGGGACTCATCGCAGAATGGCTCGTCCTCGGTCCGTTTTCCGTGCAAGATTCTGTCGAAAATCTCGACGACGATTTGCTCGGCGGCGAGTCAGACGTCTCGCCCACAACTGGCCAGACCACTGCGGAAAAACAATGGCGGCGAGTCGCCGGTACGCTCGATGATCCGTTGGTATTCGGTACGGCCGTACTACCCTGGGTCGAACTGGTGAAGCCCGAAAGTTTCGAAAACAATCGCGTCGCCTATGCACATGCTCATCTCTATTCGCCACGTGGCGGACGGACTCGAGCCGTCGTCGAACACTGTTTCGGACTGAAGGCATGGGTCAACGGCACGGAAGTGTATCGTTCATCCACTCGCTTGGGAACGCTTGGCGGTTACCAGCCGATCAGCAAGCACGAACTAGCGAACGTCGAGCCACCGGCAGGCCGCTTTGAATTCGATCTCGAGCCAGGCTGGAACCGTCTGCTGCTCAAGTTGACCAGCTCGAATCGGGACAACTGGAAAGAAATGAATTTCTGCCTGCGGCTGATGGACCCGCCCGACGTTGCCTACGAAACTAACAACATCCGCTGGATGACCGAGTTGCCCGGGCGAAGTACTTCGACCCCGATCCTCGTCGGCGATCGCATTTATCTGGCTGCCGAACCGGATCTGCTGGTCTGCGTCGATAAAAATTCCGGTCGCATTCTGTGGACCGCCGCCAACAATTATTACGAAGCGCTTTCGAGCAAGCAGCGGCAAGCCAACCCGACTTACGCGGCGAGTGTCGACCCGTTGGTCGCGAAGCTGAAGACGGAATCCAATAGAACAGAGCGGCTGGCACTGCGGCGCGAAATTCAAGAGACGCTCGTCGACATCGATCCGCTCGAGTTCGAGGTACAGTATGACGGACACTTCGCGGCGCATTTCGGCATCGTCGGATTTTCGATGCCGACGCCAGTTAGCGACGGTCGGCACGTCTACGTGTGGAGCGGGCTGGGCGTGGCCGCATGTTACGACCTGGACGGGCGGAGGCAGTGGATCACGCGAGTTCCTAGCGAACATCTGGAGTACGGCTCGTCGCCGGCACTGGCCGACGGCGTGTTGGCAGTATTTCTTGGCAAGTTGCACGGTGTGAATGCTAAGACCGGCGAGCTGCTTTGGACGCAGCAAAAGATCCACAAGAACATTGCGGCCGTGATGGCTACCACGTTTGCTGGCAAGCAGGTCTTTGTGTCGCAACTGGGTGAAGTCATTCGACCGTCCGACGGCGCCTTGCTGTTTCGACCTCGCAATCCAATTGACGGCGGGTGCTGGGGGCCACCAGTATTGCTCGGCTCGCGGATGTACGTCGGCAAGTACGGCGTCAAACAGCTCAGCATCTTCGACTTTGAGCGGGCGGATCCGACGGGCGACGCCGAGCGTTGGACGCCCGAGTTGATCAGGACCATTGATCTTACCTTGCCGCGAGAACACAGCCTGCTCCCGGACGGTGGTTGGATCGATCGCTCGACCGCTGGCTCGCCACTGATTCACGATGGCCTGTCGTATTCGGTCGACATCTACGGCTGGCTGTACGTCAGTGACCTCGAAACTGGCGCGACGGTGTATTACAGGGATCTGGAGATTGACGGTCTCATGCACTATAACGCGGTCCCCGTCGCCGCCAGCCCCACTCTAATCGGCGAGCGAATTCTCGTGCTTGACAACCAGGGCACGACGGTCGTTCTGGCCGCCGGACGCGAATTCAAAGTCTTGGGCCGGAACCGCATCGAAACACGTCTCGACCGCGTCTGGCCTATCCCCGCCCAAGAGACGCTGGCTTACGCCCCGCCCATCGCCGACGACAACTGCCTGTACATCCGCGGCGAACGATTCTTGTACTGTATTGGAACGAAGTAGTCGGGATACGACGGCTTGTCTTTACCCAAGTTTTTGAATTTGTTTATCCGTTAGCCCTTGTCGCGTTGACTCTGACATTCTACCGTGCCGCACCAGTTGTTTGTTTGCCACTGTTACTGCTCGCCCCGTTCCCATGCTGCGTTTAGTTTTACCAACGCATTGGATCCTCAAGCTTTTTTAATCTCGGTCCGAGAGTCATTCTTTTAGTTGGAACGCTGCTGTTGCTCATCGTCGGATCGGTTGGGGGATCGGCGCATTTCAGACCATCATTAGCAAGTGCTACAACGCGACGGTTGCGGCAATCGCAATTTCATGCGACAGGATTCCACTCATTGCGGATGTTTTCGGTCCGTACCAGGTGGAACGCGCATCAATCACCGAAGAAGTTGGCGTTGAACCAATCGCCAACATTGGCGCGACTACGATCGTGCGAGGTGGAATTACATGCACGGTTGAGCAATAACTTTGCTCGCAAAAAGACTCCGAACCAAGCGACGAATGCGGACTAGCCGACAGCGCGACTACAAATGGAAGATCTGCCGCAGTCCCTTCAACGGCATCTCACGAAGGATGATATCAAGACCCTGCTATAAACCCTGACCTCATACCGTTGCGTGTCATATCTCTTTTTTGACACGAGAGTTAACTTATAATAGGATGCTGGGAAGGTTGTATATCCCGACCTGCATATCAGCGGATATCGCTGATATACGGACCCGTATAGAAATAAGTTATGCTGCGCAGGCACACATAGTGAAAGGTTACAGTGTGACGCTCTCCGAAATTTTGCCGACGATTCAGTCGCTGTCCCGTGCTGACAAGCTGCGCCTGATTCAACTACTCGCTGCGGATGTCGCGTGGGATGACGGTATCGTCTTTGACGTTGCCGACAAGACCGTGCCGATTTGGTCGCCCCACGATTCGTTGCAAGGTGCCGCGACACTCTTGTGCGTTCTTGATGAAGATAAGGTTGGCTGATGCCGGAAGCTCTACAGTGTCCATACACCGAAGTTGATCCGGCACTTGGCGCTGCCAGCGCCTTGCCGTATGTCCCGCTCACATTGGAACTGCATGGAAAAGTCGTTTCTGTGACAGGTCTGGTTGATAGCGGCGCGGCACTCAGCGTGTTGCCATACGATGTTGGCGTTCAATTGGGCGCTGTTTGGGAAAAACAGACGATTCCAGTTCAGTTGGCTGGCAATCTCGTGGATTCTGATGCGAGAGCAATCGTCCTCACGGCGACCGTCGGTCACTTCGCTGCCGTTCGGCTGGCGTTCGCATGGACTCGAAACAACCAAGTTCCCCTGATCCTCGGGCAGGTCAACTTCTTCATGGAATTCGATGTGTGCTTCTTTCGCTCAAAGTTTGCGTTCGAGGTCAAACCATCGGGCCAAACTGAACCCCAAAGTGGCAGAACAAACGGATGAACGCGAGCCGGAATAGGCCGGTTGGCTCGCTTCGCTCGGTCACGTTGAATCCCGGCCGCGTTATCCGAACCGTTCTGCACTAAACGTCACGCACAAGGAGAACGCAATGTCAACTACAAAGCCCGACACGCAACGCGATTCGATTGACGCCGAATCTATTGATGCGTTCTTCACGTTCGCTGACGATGACACTAAGCAGCCAACGCCACAACCGAAGCCCGTTCCGACTGTTGTCACCAAGCCGACCCGAAACGACGTTGAACCGATTGCGTTCCAACCGCGCCCCAAGGCGTACTCCGCCTATCGTGACACTACTCCCGACGAACCGTCCGACTGGTGGATCACCGCGCTACGCTGTTTCTCGGTGCTTTGTTTCATCGTCGGGATTGGCATGTTTGTCAAACCCTACTTTGATTCGCCCAATACAACGCACACTGCATTCAAGCCGGTAGCTGCATCTTCAACTCAACCTCGTGTCACGACGCGTAACATCGAGGATTGCGAACTTGGACAGCGGGCGTTGGGTAAAAACCCCTTGCGTGATCAGGTCGAGACGCTTCCTGAACCTGATCCGCAAACATCGCGCAAGATCGTCTTGCGGATGCGCAAGGAGAGCGGGCATCGGCTGGACATTCAACTCATTCGGTCTTTCTCATGGATCGAATCTGCTGGAGCGATCGAACACGAATCGTTCTACCTTAACATGGAAGAAATGGGGGCCGTAGGAGACGCATACGTTGAGTCCATTTTACCGTGTCCGCCGATTGAGCAGGGCGAAGGTAATGTCATCACGGGCATCTTCGCTCACGAGGCTGATCCTGACACACGCATTCTGAGTGTCACATTCTCCGACGGAACATTTCTCAAAGGCGTCACTGACAATCATCCCTTCTGGTCAGTCGATCGCAACAACTTCGTTGCGATTGGAGAAATGAAACAAGGAGATTGGGTAAAGACCGCAAGCGGTCTCACCCAAATCACGAAGCTCGATTCCCGTTTCGCACGTTCAGGCGAAATGCTCTACAACCTTGAAACTCATAACGAGCATGTGTTTCAGGTCACACTGTCAGGCATTCTCGTTCACAACAACTGTGTGACAGGTTCAATCCGTGGCAAATCGCCGGACAAGATAGCGAATGACATATTGTCACGACAATCGACGTGGAAGAAAGTCCCATCAGAGGGTGTTTGGAAGAGTGGCTTCAACAAAGCGAAACCAAAAGGTTGGAGAATTCTCGACGACAATAACGTGGAACGAATCCGCTACATGCGTCCTGACAAGAATGGAAAATTCCTGCATGAACAGACGGGATACTTCGTCCGGAAAAACGCTGATGGTAAGTTTATTGACATTGATGGATCCATTATTCCAGACGGCCCAGAGCTCAAAACTCTGCAACACATTTTCGCCACGGATCTATGATGCATACAAGTAGCCCTTGCAAGTACTTCTCGGAGTTCCATTTAGAGGAATCGCAACTGCTCAATATCTCCCTCATTGAGACGCCACCTTCCACGCTGGTGATTGACGTTTTATACGCCGCTGACGTCCTTTCAACTTACTGTGAGTATTTACAGGGTGGAGGCGATCCTCGCGCGTACAAAGTTCAGAATGCAGATTTTCGCAGACTGCGTTTTGGCTCCATTCGCAAACTTCGAATCACTCCAGGTGAACGCCTAACGCTCAACACGAAAGACTTCACGGAATCGTTGCGCGTATTGCGGGGGCAACAACGGCTTGTCACTAATGCGGAATGCAGTCATGTTGACGGTCAATACAAATTGAGCATTTCATTCGACTCATTTGGTGAATTGTCATGGGAATGTGAAGAGTTCTCATTCGCACACCGGCTTGCGAACATTGACCGGACGGACGACACAATTCTATACCGTGATGCGGAGACCGGTGACTTACTTGATCCTGAGTCACCATTCTAAACCGAAGCGGAGAACGTGCAGAACAAAGCCGTGAACCGGAGCGGCGAAGTCAAGCGTTCTCGAAATGGATAATCAATCGTCGCCGCCCGGTTACGGCAGGCGTTAGGCGACTGAATGAAAACACTACGCGACGTCAATCTTCCCAAAACGGTTGTCGACACCATTCCTGAATCTGTCGCTAGGGAATGCTCGGTCATCGCGGTTGCGCTGAAGAATGATCTACTCTCGATTGCGTGTCCCGACGAGTCCTTTGGTCCACGTGATGAGGAACGCGTTCAATTCATACTCGATCGTCGCATTTCTTGGTTGCGATTGCCGCGTTCGGAAATTGTTGACGCTATCCAACGGCACTACGTCATCGACGGCGCAATTGATGACTGTGGCTGGACCATGCGATTCCAATGCCCACAACGATGGCGTGACTTGGTTCCCACAGACGACGATGGCGTCCGCCACTGCAGCGTGTGTGATCGCAACGTCCATGCATGCTACACTGATGAATCTGTTGCTTCTCATGCCGAAAACGGACACTGTGTTGCAATCATGGATGGCTTCGGCGGCGTCGAGTTGATCGGAGACGTCGGGCACTGAGGGCAGAACCATGCGATGAACGCGGAGTGGCCGACAGCGCGTTTACAAATGGAATATCAACCGCGGCCGCCCGGTTACGCCGATCCGTTATGGCCTTTTGGTGGCCGTTGAGTGAGCTTCCGAATTGTCGCAGAAACGAATCCAGTTTTCGTATCGCGGTAGGGACGGTCATTGCTGACCGCCCCCCGCACAGATCCGTACGTGAAGTATTACCTCATACGGCTCCTACCTCGAGTCGGGCGCGAAAGCGTTTGTTCGGATATGGATGGGTGA
>JBLHLE010000187.1:0-9264 GCA_047620805.1 Pirellulaceae bacterium | reverse complement strand
ACGGGTCGTTGAACGCGACTTGGACGGGGGGAAACGAACCGTTCGATGATTCGACGTGGTTGGCCGGAACAAGTCCCGTCGGTTACGACGCTCAAGCGGGCAGCGGATTCGCAGTGGACGAAATTCGTTCCACCGTTACCGTAAACTCTCTTGCGGTCGCCGACGGTTTAATTGCCGGCAACAACGTTGACTCCATCTTCTCAACCACATCCAGCACAATCAACATGTTGGGTTCGGGTCCGGCGGGCAATTTCGCGAACGATGACGCGTTTCCGGGCCAGACGATAGGGCAGGACCTGAACGACTTTATTATCCACGCCACGACGAATATATTCGTTACTAGCCAGCAAGCGGGCGCATGGACATTCGGTATCAACGCTGCCGATGGCTCGCGACTAATTGTCGATTCGACGACGGTCATCAGCGACAACACAACACACGGCGCCGCAAACGTCTTTGGAACCATCAATTTGGATCCCGGCCCTCATTCGCTGGACTTTGTGTTCTTTGAATCCACTGGCGACGGGGAAGCCGAATTATTTGCGGCTCCCGGCACTTTGAACAGTTTCAGCAACGCATTTAAACTCGTAGGCGACTCGGCCAATGGCGGACTTGCCGTCGGTGGCTACGACGCGATCGCCCAACTGAATCTCGAAGCGGCGCTGCATAATCAAAGTTCGACAGCGTACGCTCGGTACGACTTCAACATTAGCGACGTCGACAGTGTTTTAAACTTAGCTCTTACTATTAATCACGACGACGGCTTCACTGCATATCTGAACGGCGTGCAAGTCGCAGCGGTCAATAGTCCTGCCCTAGCCGACTTTAATTCGAGCGCTTTGACGGCAAGTGGCTACCAGTCTTCGACGCTGGACGTGACGAGCTTTGTCGGTAATCTGGTAACAGGGAACAACGTCTTGGCGATCCACGGACTGAACAGTTCGATCAGCGACGGCGAATTCCTGTTGCAGCCGATTATGTCAGCGCGAGTCGCGACCGCCCCAACCGCGGTAATAATCGACTTGCCAACACCGGGGAATGACAACGACGTTATCGAACCGCTGATCACCGAATTCCAGGCCAGCAACAACTCGACGACAATTGACGAGGATGGCGATTCGTCGGATTGGGTCGAGATTCACAACCCAGGCACGCTCGACTTTAACATTGGCGGATGGTATCTCACCGACGATCCCAACGATCTTGTCAAATGGCAACTCCCAACCACAATACTCGACTCAGGCGAGTACGACTTAGTTTTCGCATCTCAAAAAGATCGCGCACAATTCGGCAGCGAATTGCACACCAATTTTAAGCTTGCAGCGAGTAGTGAATACCTGGCGTTAGTTAAACCAGATGGCACGACGGTCGTCTCGGAATTCGGGAGCAATGGATCCGTCTACCCGCAACAGTTCCAAGACATTTCGTATGGGCTCAACGGCGTTCAACAAGCAAGCTTGACGGTTGCGGGCAATCGTCCGATCGGCGTTTCGGACGCCGGTTATCTAGTACGACAGGTACTCGCCTCCGCAACATTCGCTGGTCAAGTCCAAGGACAGGTTGGCGGCGGCGGAGATCCGCTATTAGATGCCGACGCTTTGCTGAGTTTGCCGGCCAACGATCCGGGAATCGAGGCCGAGTCGACTTTCGTCTACGACACCGTCAACTTCTTCGATGCCGCCGGTGGTGACAGCAATGGGACTTTCGGCACAGACGAGTCCTTCCCGCTGGATGTCTTTGACGAGGACGAAGATGACTTCGCAGTTTCTATCACAGCGAATCTAATAATCCCCCCCGACCAAGGCGGTGAATTTATTTTCGCGTTCCATGGCGACGAAGGCGGACGATTGAAAATCGACGGGGTCGATGTGATTCTCGACAACACGTCGCACACGGCCCAAACAGTTCAAGGTACTGTAACACTCGCCGACGGCATTCATTCATTGGAGTTCGTTCAGTTCGAGCGAACTGGCGGCAGCAGTCTCGAATTGCTGTACGCCAGTGTCGACGGCCCGAATCAGGGATCGTTCGAACTGCTGGCAATCGTGGACCCCGTGGCGCTGTTGCCATCGACGTTACTGAATCGTCCGAGTGTCTATTTCGAAACACCGACTCCCGGCGCAGCGAACAACGCGGGCATTGCTCTGGTCCTCGGCAATACCACCTTCTCGGTTCCGCATGGCTTTCATGACACGCCTTTCACTGTAGCCATCGCCAACGAACATCCGGATGCCGAGATTCATTACACATTGGATGGCAGGGAACCTACCCAAGGTGATCCGCTCTATTCCTCCGCGTTGAACGTCGCCTTCACGACGACGCTGCGAGCCAAAGCGTTCTTAGCCACGGGCGAATCGTCTCTCTCCAACACCGTGACGTATATCTTTCTGGACAGTGTTTACCAACAGGCCAAGGGCGTTACACCGTTAGACTTCCCATCGAGTTGGGGGAATAACAATGTTGAATACGGTTTGGACAGCGGAGTTTTGAGTAATCAACAAGCGCAGCTCGATGCCGCCTTTACACAAATCCCTTCGTTATCCCTCTCAATCGATACCGCATCACTTTTCGACGCGGCCAACGGCATTTATGCCAACGCAGGCCAACGCGGTCGCGCATGGGAACGCGAAACTTCGGTGGAACTTATTTACCCGGAAAACTATGTCAATCCATTCGGCGACACACTCGACACCGACGGATTTCAAATTAACGCCGGACTCCGAATCCGCGGTGGTTTCAGCCGTAGCGCAGGCAATCCCAAACACGCGTTCAGGGCGTTCTTCCGAAGCGAATACGGGGAGAGCAAGCTAAATTACGAACTGTTCGGCGACGAAGGAACGAACAGCTTTGACACCATTGACTTCCGCACGGCTCAGAATTACTCCTGGTCTTTCAGCAACAGCAATCGAAATACGTTTTTGCGCGATGTCTTCAGTCGCGACCTCCAAGGGGCAGCGGGTGATCCATACACTCGTGGCCGTTACTACCACATGTACATTAACGGCGAGTATTGGGGGATTTACCAGACGGACGAACGTCCGGAAGCTTCTTATGCTGCGTCTTACTTCGGCGGCAACTCGGACGACTACGACATCGTTAAGAACGACCCTCGGAACAATGGCGCGACCGATGGAACGCTCGAGGCCTATCAACGTCTGTGGGACTACTTCGTCCAACAAGACGGACTTAGCGATGCCAACATGGATGACTACTTTGAAGCGCAGGGGATGAATCCCGATGGAACTCGCAATCCTGATTTTGAGAGATTGCTGGATATCGACAACGTCATCGACTACATGGTCATCACGTACTACACCAGTGACGCCGATGGCCCCGGCTCCAAGTTCACTCGCCCTGGTCTCAACAATTACTTGGGAGCGTACAATCGAGAGAATCCCGATGGCTTCAAGTTCTTTGAGCACGATTCGGAACACTCGTTGGACACGGGCAACGCGGCTGGCGCGAATTACAATATGGTGACGCCGTTGTTAAACAACGGACAAGACTTCAATCATTTCAATCCGCACTGGATGCACGAGCAACTAGCGCAATCGAATAGCGTCTACCTCGAACGATTCATTAACCGCATCACGGAACTGTTCGACGAGAACGGACTTTTCAGTGACGAAAATCTTCGCGACATGTTACAGTTCCGAGCGGACCAAATCTCTTCCGCGATCATCGGGGAATCTGCCCGCTGGGGGAACACGGGAAATGAGTCACTTAGTTCGTGGCAAACGGCCGTCGAAACGACCAAAAATTGGATTATCGGCCGCCGACAAGTCGTACTCGACCAATTGAGGACGGTTGGCTGGTATCCGGAAAACGATCCACCGTTAATCTTCCCCGCTGGCGGTACGATTGACGTGAATCAAGAGGTGGAACTTTCTCTCCCACTCAGTCCATTTGACACCGATGCCATTTTGGTCGCAGAGAATGCCACGGTCTCAGTCTTAGTGCCAGTAGATGGCTCGCTAGGAACAAGCTGGACTGGCGGCAATGAGCCGTTCGACGACGGGAGCTGGATCGTCGGCAGCAATGGCGTTGGCTATGAAGATGGAAGCGGGTTCGAATCCTATCTGAACACAATACTTCCCGGACGCGATGCAAATGACACCAACGGTACAACTTCAGCTTACATACGAGCGGAGTTTTCGGTTGCCGACACGAACGCCATCGACAATCTCGTCCTGCGGATGCGTTACGACGACGGCTTTGTGGCCTATCTGAATGGTCAGGAAGTGGAGCGCTTCAATGCTCCAGGCGCGATTGGCACACCGGCTGCGTTCGACGCCACCGCAACGGGGACCAACAACGACATTTCAGCAACGATTTTTGCCGACTTCGTAATCGATAAGAGTCTCCTTAGCAACGGACTCAATGTCCTGGCAATCCAGGCACTGAATGCCTCCGCTGAAAGCAATGACTTCCTGAATCAGTTTCGCTTAGTAAACCGGGAAACTTCCGCATCCCAGCTACCTGGAATTATTTACTACACGCTCGACGGAACAGATCCACGCGATGCCGCTGGCCAGCCAAATGCCACTGCAATCGCATACAACTCCGCTGCCGACTTTGTCTTGGACCAAGCGAGCGGAACGTATTTAGTTCCCACCGGAAATGCAAACGAACAGAACTGGCAAACTGCGGGCTACGACGATAGCAGTTGGACAGCCGCAGTTAACGGAGTCGGCTTTGATACGGGAGTCATCGATTCCGTGCCTGGTTTTTCGGTTCGAGTCGTCGATGCCTCGTCTGGAGCCATTGGCAACATCGAAACAGCCACGACACTGCTCAATGGAGACACCACTGGATTTACGATCGCCGCCGACACAACGGAAGTTCGTCCGTACGTCAACTTTGGTGGCGGTAACCTGACCTCTCCCCCGGTACTGCCGTTCTTTGGAACGTCGGACCTCGAAGACTTTGCCCTCCGCGCAACGGCTGCGGTAACGATTCCTGTCGGGACTTGGACCATCGACGGCGGAAGCGACGACGGCATCCGAATCACGATTCCCGGCGTAACCTTCACCTCCTCATACGGCATCAACGGCAGCGGGGGTGGAAACGGCACCAACAACGTCGTCTACTCTGCGCCCCGCGGTCACAGCCATACAGGGGGAACATTTACAGTCGCCGGTTCCCCTTTGGAGACAACCATCACGATTGATTTTTACGAGCGTGGCGGTGGAGATTCCGTCGAGGTCTCAATCGCCTCGGGTCAAATGGTTTTCAATACGGGCAACTTCTCGATCTTGCAAGAGGGTACGCACGGCTGGAGTTTGCTGGCTCAAGAAGAACCGGTCGACTTTACGCCCTTTTACACGACGGACGTCGAGACCGACTTTCACGATGTAAACAGTTCGCTGTATCTGCGTCTCCCGTTTACGGCCAGTAACGTCGAAAACCTTGCCACACTTTCGATGAAAGTTCGTTACGACGACGGCTTCATTGCCTACATCAACGGAGATGTCGTTGCTTCCCGAAACGCACCAAGTTCGCCGGCATTCGACTCCGCAGCCACGGTTGCCCGATCGAACAATGGGGCGATCTTCTTCGAAGAAATTAGCCTCAACGCTTTCACTGGCTCTTTGGTCAACGGCAATAACGTCCTGGCAATCCACGCTTTGAACGAGACCGCAGACAATGCGGATTTCTTGCTGACGGTTGAAATGTCGGGGTCCTTCGCCGGTGCTCCTTTCACGATCAATCAACCGACGGAAGTTCGCGCTCGGGCGTTCAACGACGGGTCGTGGTCGGCCGAAAGCAACGCTTTCTTCGTAGTTGGTGGGACGACATTGGCCATTACGGAAGTGAACTACAATCCCCATAATCCGCAGCCAGCGGAATTGCTTCTCAATCCAGCCTTGGATAACGATGATTTTGAGTTCATCGAATTCCAAAATGTTGGCGATGACACGATCGACTTGACTAACGTCATTGTCAGCGATGCGATCAACTTCGACTTCACCAACTCCAACGTCACATCGCTGGCTCCCGGCGAGTTTGTATTAATTGTGAAAGACCAGGCCGCTTTTGAAGTCCGCTACGGAACGTCACTCAACGCCCAGATCGCTGGCGTATTCAGCGGATCTCTCAGCAACAATAGCGAAACCATCGTTGTGACGGATCCGAGCGGCGAAATCATTATTCAATTGCCGTACGAGGACAGCGGACCGTGGCCAGGCCGCGCAGACGGAGACGGAAGTACACTGGAGTTAATCGATACGCTGCGCGACGTAGACGATTCGGAGAGCTGGCGCAGCAGCATTGACTACCTCGGTTCGCCGGGTGCCGAGGGCACCGCCTCAATCACCGAACTTGTCGTGATCAACGAAGTGCTCGCCCACACCGACTTGCCGTCCACCGACTCGGTCGAATTGTTCAATACGACTACGTCGCCAATCGACATCAGCGGCTGGTGGATCGGCGATTCGAAAAACAACTATGCGAAATTCCAAATCCCTATCAACACGACGCTGCAGGGCCTTGGCTATATCACCTTCGATGAGACCGACTTTAATCCCACCCCTTTGACTCCAGCACCGAATGACTTTGCGTTCTCGGCGAAAAATGGAGACGATGTGCATCTGTTGGCGGGCGAAGTCGGCAATCCAGTTCCGACGGAGTTCCGCGACGGCGTGTCTTTTGGCGCGTCGCTAAACGGCGAGTCATTTGGTCGCTGGCCAAATGGCACGGGCGACCTGTACCCGATGCTTGAATTGACTTTGTCGTTAGAGAATACGGGACCGAGAGTCGGGCCAGTCATATTCAGCGAGATAAACTACAACCCTCTCGACCCCGACGGCATTGGCGGGATTGATCCCAACGACCTGGAGTTTGTTGAGTTGTTGAATACGACTGACAGTGACATCAACATGACGGCTTGGCAGTTGAGCGGCGGCATTAACTTCGCATTCCCCACTGGTATCACAGTGGGCGGTGGTGGCTTGATTGTTGTCGTTTCGTTCGACCCACTGCTTGCCGCGAACCAGACACTGGTCGATCAATTCCGTAGCTATTATGGTATTGCGGACACGATTCCGTTGCTCGGCCCGTTCAGTGGCAGTTTGAACAACGGCGGTGAGACGGTTCGTTTGCTTCGCGCCGACGATCCGCCGCTCGACGAACCCAATTTTACTCCCCTCGTGATTGAAGACGAAGTCCGCTACGACGACGTCGCTCCGTGGACTACGCCGCCAGATGGCACTGGCCCTTCGCTCAATCGCTCGGGCGTATCCAGTTGGGGTAACGATCCAGCTAGTTGGATCTCACTGACGCCAACTCCGGGCGCCGATGTGTTTGCACCGATTCAGGTGACCGATCTTTCGGTCAATGCGGGAATCGTCGACCCCGTCGATCGCGTGGGCAAAGGTCCACAGCCCACGAGCTGGGCCCAGCAGCGAAGTCAGATCCAGAACATCCGGATTCAATTCTCTGGACCAATTATTGCGACCGAAACCGATTTCACACTTACGTCACTCGGAATCAACGCCGATAACGATCCCGATACGGTCGTCGATCTCGCTGGTAAAGTTACCATCGGAGCAGATCATGTCATCCTGACCTTTGCCGCTACCGACATTCCCGATGGCGCGCTACAAATCGGAGTCGCCAATACCGTCACCAATCTCTTCGGGACCGCTCTCGATGGCAACGGGGACGGACAAGCCGGTGACAGTTACCTGGTAGCAGGAAATTCCGTCAATGACCTGTACAAACTGACCGCTGATTGGAGTGGTGACGAAGGTGTTTCAGTATTCGACTTTACCACCTTCAGCTATTGGTTCGGATTTTCGACTCCAGCAGCCCCAGCTTATGCCGACACGAGCCTCGACGGTGGTATCAGCGTGTTCGACTTCACTTCCTTCAGCGAAAACTTTGGCCAGGGAATCACGTTCCCGCAGGCGTTTGCAGTTATTAGCTCCGCAACGGTTACCGAGAGTCCTAACATTCCCTTCGCTCAAGCAGCAGAGAGCCTCGAAGACGACAACCTCGAAGAAGAGATTCAGCAAGTCGTTGCCGTCCCAGGTTTGCAGATCGAAACCGCACCAGTTCGCCAAAGAATCGACGAAGTTGGCGGCTCCACTATCGAACGAACCCAACTAGACCCACTTCAATTGGAATTGGAATCCGTGCTCGATACATTGGCCAACGACGTAGCTCAAATTTGGGAATAGTTACGGTGGCCGCAGAACGCGACAACGAAGAAATTGCGTTGATTGTCGACGAGCGGTTAATGATTTGATCTGGCGTCGTAAGCCGTGAGCGGGATGGCGGCGATTGGAAGTCGAGCGACTGGCTGGGCTTCCATGTGGGAAATCGTATCGTAGCCACATTCTTCCAGTGTGGGATTCAGCACTTGTGCCAAGCGTTGAATCAAAGCGGGTTTTAGTCGTTGCCAGCGTCGCACGCTTGTCGTATCGATTCCCCAACAGCCACTTGCCCAATCATGCATCGGCGCTGACGCCGTGTCGTACATGGCTTCCTCGATCGACCAACCTTCCGCTGATTCCCCCAAGAATTCGAGAATCCGCGACATGACTTCCTCGGTTTGAGTCACTAGCTCGTCGTAATTTACGACGAGAACATTGTGTGCGTGCCTGAGTTCAAACGCCCGCAAGCGACGAGCGTAGTCGATCCAGAGGTTTGCCATCGCGATCAATGGCATTGGGTATTGGCAAATGTAGCGGTGAACCTCAGGAAGAAACGTTCCGTGCTCGTTGTTTAGATCCATCAGCGAGCAGGCGACGTCGGCGCCGTGGCGATGCACCGTAATAAACCGACAACTGTTGCCACACAACTGCTCAATTTCTTCCAGGTTAAAGATATCGTCAGCAGTCTGAGAGACCCATTGCAGTGCACCGCGTTGCATGGCGATGTCGTCAAAAACCTTGAACACGAATCGCCGCAGTTGGGAAACGGTTTCGAGTGAATCGACGCCAGCGGATTCCAGCCGGTCCATAAAACCGTCGGCCTCTCCACTATCCACGTGTTCACGACGCAGGAATCGACCGCAGGCGGAAAAAAGACCAGTGTTTCCCACGCAACTAATGTTGGGATGAGCATCGAGTAACTGTCGCAATAGCGTACTACCCGAGCGAGGAATGCCAAATACTACGGTGCCTTGGTGTGATTGAGTCATGTCGGTGATTCCAAGTCGGTGATTCCAAGTCGGTGATTCCAAGTCGGTGATTCCAAGTCGGTGATTCCAAGTCGGTGATTCCAAGTCGGTGATTCCAAGTCGGTGATTCCAAGTCGGTG